>NZ_JBAEAP010000167.1:0-2861 GCF_056205495.1 Psychrobacillus sp.
CAATAAAAAGAGACCCCTAGTAGTAAAGGGGTCTCTAGAAAACTATTCTGTATGTCGAATGAGTTTTATCACCGTTTGTGAGATTTTATCACCGGTAGGTTGTTTTTTAGGATTGGATCACTTACCTCCTGCTTTTTCTAAGCCAAGGCTTGCTCTAAATCTTCTATTAAGTCCTCTACATCCTCGATGCCTACAGAAATGCGAACTAATCCATCGGTAATACCTAATTCTGCTCTTCGTTCACTCGGAATAGAAGCGTGCGTCATACGGGCAGGTACGGAGATTAAGCTTTCTACAGCTCCTAAGCTTTCTGCAAGTGTAAAGTATTTCAGCTTCGCCAACAGCTCATCTGCTTTTTCTGCACTTCCAACGTCAAAGGAGATCATTCCTCCAAATCCTGTAGCTTGTTTTTGCATCAGGTCATGTCCTGGATGAGAAGAAAGGCCAGGATAAAATACTTTTCCGACTGCATCGTGATCGTTTAAAAACTCTGCTATTCGTTGGGCACTTTCATTATGCTCTTCCATACGTAAGCCTAGTGTTTTAATGCCTCGCATCAGCAGCCAGGAATCCTGAGGTCCGAGCACAGCACCAACTGAGTTTTGAACAAAATGCAGCTCACTCGCTAGCTTCTCGGAATTAACCACCGCAAGACCTGCTACTACGTCACTGTGGCCTCCTAAATACTTTGTGGCACTATGCACAACAATATCTGCACCAAGTGCAATTGGTTGTTGGAAATAAGGAGTCATAAACGTGTTATCCACAATAGTTAATAGTCCTTTTCCCTTTGCATATTTTGCTATAGCTTCTATGTCTGTTACCTTCAATAAAGGATTTGTTGGAGTCTCCAAGAAAATTGCCTTAGTATTTTCTTGAATAGCTGCCTCGACATTAGCAAGATCCCCTGTATCGATGAATGTAGAATCGATTCCAAAGCGATTCAATACTTTAGAAATCACTCGGAACGTGCCTCCATAAACATCATCAGTTAATAGGACATGGTCCCCCTTACTGAAGAGCATCATGATTGAGCTTGTTGCAGCCATTCCTGAAGAAAAGGCAAAGCCTGCTACCCCACCCTCTAAATCACTGATTAACACTTCTAATGCATGACGAGTCGGGTTACCTGTTCGTGAATATTCATAGCCTTTAAATTTACCAACAGCTTCTTGCTTATACGTACTCACCTGGTAAATCGGTGTTGATACGGCACCTGTTGCTTCATCTCCAACGATTCCTGCATGAATAAGCTTTGTTTTTGCGCGCATTTATTTATTCCCCCTTGAATAATTCATATACCTTCTGGCTCAAATAGCGTTCACTAGAGTCCGGAAAGATGGTAACGATATGACTTCCCTCTAATGCCACCTCTGCTTCCTTCATTGCTGCGTAAAATGCAGCACCTGAGGAGCTTCCCACCAGTAAGCCTTCTTTTTCTGAGAGTCTACGCAACTCTGCAAAGGCTTTCTCATCACTAACGGTATGAATTGCATTGAAATAAGATGAATCCATAAACTCCGGTAAAAATTCCATACCTATTCCTTCGGTTGCATGAGAGCCAGCTTCTCCACCATTTAAAATGGAACCCACAGGCTCTACGATTACTGTTTTAATTTTTTTATTCCGTTCCTTTAAAAAGGTGGACGTGCCCATAAAGGTTCCACCCGAGCCAGCTCCAGCTACAAACACATCAATTTGTCCCTCTAAATCTCTCCATAGCTCTGGACCAAGTGTATGCTCATACGTTTTGGGGTTAGCAGGGTTAGAAAATTGAGAGGGCGAAAAAGCACCTGGTGTGACTTTCACTAGCTCCTGCGCTTTCTTAATAGCCCCTTGCATCCCTAATGCTGTGTCCGTATTTATGACCTCTGCACCCAGTGCTCGCATAAGGGTCTGCTTCTCGAGACTAAACTTTTGAGGAACTACAAACTTAACCTTATACCCCTTCCCAATTGCTGCGAGTGCAACACCAATTCCGGTATTCCCTGCTGTAGGCTCTATGATTGTCCCACCAGGAGTAAGCTTACCGGATTTCTCTGCATCCTCGATTAAAGCTAGACCAAGGCGATCCTTCACGCTACCACCTGGATTTAGGTATTCAAGCTTTGCAAATATGCGGCAATTGTTAGGAATAGATATATTATTTATTTCTATTACGGGTGTATTTCCTATCAGTTCTTGCACGCTATTAAAAATATTCATTTATGCTTCCTCTTTATAAATTTGTCGCCATTCATCTTTTTTAGAAAGCATTTCAGAAGCTATTTCTTTTGCTCCCTCTAAACTATGGCTAGCTGCCCACCCGCACTGTACCTCATTACAAGCAGGTACCTCCGTTGCTTGCAGTACGTCCTCTAACGTCTTTTCAAGAATGACAAGAATTTCATCGTAATCCTCATGATTTATGACTGATAGGTAAAAACCAGTTTGGCAGCCCATTGGACTTAAATCTACGACTTGATCTGTATGGTTACGAATATTTTCAGCCATTAAGTGCTCCAGAGAGTGTAGCCCTGGCATTTCCATATGTTCTTTGTTTGGTTGTTTAAATCTAATATCATATTTGTAAATTTCATCGCCATGTTTTCCTTCTTTTGTTCCTGCTAGGCGTATAAATGGTGCTGCTACTTTTGTGTGATCTAGGTTAAAGCTTTCTACGTTCATTTTTTTCATTATAAATCGCTCCTTATTTTTTCGTTGCGTCCATAATCCAGACATAATCATTCATCTTCGAGAAATGCGCTTGAAATCCTGCTTCCTCGAATAATTTAGTTAGAATTGGAATAGTTGTATAGTATTCTCTTTCTAAATCGTCTGCTACGTTGTGAAAGTTTCTAGCTCTTTCTTTTTTTATCTGA
>NZ_JBAEAP010000168.1:0-4983 GCF_056205495.1 Psychrobacillus sp.
TTGAAATTCTTTGAGATTTTGGTGATTGAGTAATTCCCCAGCTTACAAGGAATGACCAGATACCGTTAGCTAAATGGAAGGTTGCAGAAATTACACCTACAATATAAAAAGCTAACATCCATGGGTTTGATAAAATTTCATTCATCATGTTAAAGTTAACTTCCTTAGCTCCAATTGCAGCTTGGAAACGTGTTTCAAATACATGCCATGCGATAAACACAACAAGGAATATTCCAGTAAAACGTTGTAAAATAAACAACCAGTTTCTTAGAGTACCGTATCTGTTAGGATTGTACTTAACAGTAAATGCAATATAGATACCATAGAATGCATGGAACAACAAAGGAATATAAATTACAAACACTTCCAGCATTAGTCTAAAAGGTAGACTCTCCATGAAATGTGATGCCGTGTTAAAGGCTTCTTCACCTCTTGTAGCAAAATGGTTTACTACTAAATGTTGCGCCAGAAATAATCCAACTGGAATAATACCAAGTAAAGAATGTAATCGACGCATGAAAAATTCGCGATCTTTCGACAAAACAGTAACCCCCCTCAAATTTCCAATTAGCGATGATTAAACTATAGTAATAGAATAATTAATCATCACATGTTCACACCTTCTTGTTACGAATTTATGACATATCCATTGTACTCTCAACATTTTAGAGCGTCAAGGTATGTTTCCTGAATTTGTTCATCTTTCTGACACTCACCTATATAATGATTAGTTTATTTTTTCACAAAGTATTCTCTCCCAGTGAAAATATTTTATGCTAGAATAGATTATAGTTTTTATTTATCTTTGGAAAGAAGGGTTGCTGTTTGAATGAAAGAGAACATTCACATGTAACTTCCTTTGGATATGAAATAATAAGAGATCACGTGCTCACTTCTATTCTCGGAAAACATGAAAAAGAAATATTGTACTGGGCAGGTAAGGACCTTGCTCGAAAGTTTCCACTCTATTCAATGGAAGAAGCCATCTCTTTCTTCCAAGAGGCTGGCTGGGGAAGGCTTGAGTTAGATAAAACATCAAAAGATTCGGCCTATTACACGCTAGAAACATACAATCTTCCTCAAAGTGGAATTAATAGATGTCACCGATTAGAGGCTGGCTTTCTCGCAGAGCAGAAGCAAAAAATAGATGGCTATGAAACCGAATGCTATGATGAGTTTGTTAAAAAAACTGGGTTGGTCACTTTCCATATTAAATGGGACTTAAAAAGTAAACGCTAAAGATACATAAAGAGGAGGATGGAGCAATTTCCATCTTCCTCTCTTTTTTTAATTAAGCTTTGTTAAAGTTATTGGTTGATTTTGACTAACAATTCTTTTTAATAGTGACTGTAAACATAAACAAAGGAACTTTCAAATGGCTATTTAGAACATAAATAGATTTTGAAATTGGGGTTGGTGACAGTTTTAAGCTTTGTTTATGCGAGTAAATTTTTTTAATGCTTTATCGATGCTAAAGCTGTTCCATTTATTGATTGGAGCTCCAGACGGCGACTCCTACGGGATGAGTGAGACAGATAAGACATCACAACCACGCGCGTAAGCGATGGGTGATGGCTTATCGCTCACCCCGAGGAAAGCGACCGGCTAGGGCGGAAATTAATTCTACTCTCTGATTTAAGATTTCTTTGTATCATAAATCAACCCTACCCTTTAACATAGCCTTTAATAATTACTTAATTTATAGCCAAATCAAATTCATCATGGAGTGCATTCGCTGCTTGAATCATATTGCCTTGAGGCACTACAACTGAAACCTTTATTTCTGAGGTACTAACCATTTTAACTGGTATATTTTCCTTGCTTAATCGGTCGAACATTTGTGCAGCGACACCAGGATTAGATACCATTCCTGAACCTACAATAGATACCTTAGCTAAACCCACCTCAAAATCTGCAAAGGTAAAACCTAGATTCTGTTTCGTTTTCTCTAAAACGTGAATTGCTTCCGAAAGAGATTCTTTTTTTATAGAAAAGGACACGGTTGGCTTCATTCCTTCGACTATCGACTGGACAATAATATCTACATCAATATGGTTATTGGCAAGGGTAGTGAATATGGAAGCGAGTGAACCATTAAAAGGCACTGTATATTCAATCGTTAAACGTACTATATCTGATTCAAAAGCTACCCCTCGTACTACTAAATTATTCTCCACATCTACTTCCTCCTTTAAAATGGTTCCTTCCGTTTCTTCATAGCTTGAACGTACTCGTAATGGAATCTTATAGTTTTTTGCGAATTCCACTGCTCTAGGATGCAGTACTCCAGCTCCTAGATGAGCTAACTCCAACATCTCATCATATTCTAGCTGTTCTAGTTTTCTTGCATGAGATACGTAGCGTGGATCTGACGTATAAACGCCATCTACATCCGTATAAATATCACAAATGTCTGCTCCGATAGCTGCAGCTATGGCGACGGCTGTAGTGTCTGATCCTCCTCTTCCTAAAGTAGTAATCTCCCCTAATTCCGACATACCTTGAAAGCCGGCCACAATTACTACGCGATTAGCCATTAAATGCTCATTTATCTTCTGGCCATCCAATTGTTTTATTTTTGAATTTCTATGTACTTCATCTGTTACTATACCAGCTTGCCAACCCGTCAAAGATAACGTCTCTACTCCAAGTGCATTTAACTGAATGGCAAGTAAGGACATAGTTACTTGTTCTCCTGTAGCAAGCAACATATCCATTTCTCTTTTTGTTGGAATGTTAGTGATTTTACTTGCCATTTCCGCTAAGTCATCTGTTGTTTTTCCCATGGCAGAAACAACTACGACAATGTCATGTCCTTTCTCCTTTTCTAGTTGTACCCTTTTTGCAACGTTACCAATTAACTCAATTGAACCTACAGAAGTTCCGCCAAATTTCATCACAATTTTACTCATTAACCTATCTCCCCTTTATCTCCTTAGGCGGCCAATAAAAAAAGCTTCCCACATATTTGCGGAAAGCTAACTCTTCTCATACACGGCCAAAAATGATTGCCCATGTGAGATAGCCCTCCAGAATATATATTCTGACAGTCCTGCATCTCTTAAATACAGAACCAACATAGGAAAGGAAAAGCTTTTCTATGTTTCGGCGAACAACCCTTTCCTAATCGGTCGTAGGATCTTTCATCCTCACGATTAGTACTCTTGCAATTCGCACCTCTATCTTCACTGTTTGAATAGTGAATATTAAATTGTTTTAAAGATAACATAAGATTATTCAGAAGACAATAAATTTTTCTGAAAATGAGCTATTAGATTATCAGCTAATTTACTTGGGAGTCCAGATTCTATTAGTTCTTCTCGTGATGCAGCTTGCATTCGTTTAAGGGAGCCAAAATGCTTAAGAAGCATTTTCTTACGTTTTGGACCTATTCCTTCAATTCCATCTAACGATGAGGCAATTGTATGCTTCCCTCTCTGTTGTCGATGGAAAGTAATTGCAAATCGATGGACCTCATCTTGAATTCTTTGAAGAAGATAGAATGCTTCACTCGTTCTTTTCATCGGGATAATCGCTAATGGGTCACCATATAACAAGGAGGATGTTTGATGTTTGGCATCTTTCGCTAGTCCTGCAATTGGAATATCTAAGCCAAGTTCATCCTCGATAATTTCTCTTGCTGCTTCTATTTGTCCTTTACCTCCATCAATAATGATTAAATCAGGTAGAGGCAATCTCTCTTTTAATACACGAGTGTAACGTCTACGAACGACCTCACGCATAGCACCATAATCATCATGCTTTGCTGCAGTTTTCGTCTTATACTTCCGATAGTCTTTTTTATATGCTCTGCCATCAACGAATACAACCATGGCAGAAACCGCATCGGTACCGTGAATATGAGAATTATCAAAAGCCTCAATTCTGCTTGGCATGGCTATTCCCATAAGACTACCTAGTTCTTCTACTGCCCCTACAGTTCGTTCCTCTTGTCGTTCAATCAAATGGAACTTTTCTTTCAAAGCTATCGCAGCATTTTTTTGAGCTAAATCCACTAGGTTCTTTTTTGCACCCTTTTGAGGAATAATAACCTTCATTTCCAACAACTCAGAGGCTAACTCTAAATCAGTCGTATTAGGCACAAATATTTCCTTTGGTTTAATATGCTCTGGTTTAGAGTAGAACTGACCTAAAAAGGTAAGAAATTCTTCCTCCGGGTCACGGTAAATTGGAAAAAGAGAAACATCTCTTTCTATCAATTTTCCTTGACGCACAAAAAACACTTGGACACACATCCATCCCTTATCTACTGTGTATCCGAAAATATCACGATTTGTGAAATCATTCATCGTCATCTTTTGTTTTTCCATCACTTGATCGATATGTGCTATTTGATCGCGGTACTCTTTTGCACGTTCAAACTCCAACTGTTCTGCTGCTACATTCATTTTTTCAGTTAGCTCTTTCTTGACCGCTGCATGGCCACCGTTTAAAAAACTAGAGATTTCATGAATAATTTCGGTGTACGTTGCCTCTTCAATTTCTTTCACACAAGGGGCAAGGCATTGTCCGATATGGTAATACAAGCAAACTTGGCTAGGTAGCTTTTGGCACTTTCTTAATGGATATAATCTATCCAGTAATTTTTTTGTTTCATGAGCGGAATGAGAATTTGGATATGGTCCAAAATATTTACCCTTATCCTTTTTTACTTGTCTTGTAATGATGAGCTTAGGATTCTTTTCCGCAGTAATTTTTATATATGGATACGTTTTATCGTCCTTAAGCATGACATTGTATTTTGGATCATGCTTCTTAATGAGATGGAGTTCTAAAATTAGTGCCTCTAACTCGGACGATGTAACGATATATTCGAAGTCGACTATTTCTTGTACTAATCTTTGAGTTTTTCCGTCATGTGATCCCGTAAAATAAGATCGTACACGATTTTTTAATATCTTTGCTTTACCTACATATATAATGACGCCTTGTCGATCCTTCATCAAATAACAGCCTGGTTGA
>NZ_JBAEAP010000169.1:0-10189 GCF_056205495.1 Psychrobacillus sp.
AAGCTTCATAAACGGAGCTTCGTTATTAATCATTTGTGACTTGGTGTCACGTACCATTATATCTCCAACAGAGCTTCCAATAGGTGTTATCACTGCCTTTATAGGTGCACCAGTTTTTGCATTTATCTTCTTCCGACAACGTAAAAAAGGAGCTGCTTAGCATGCTAGAGATCAAAAACATTTCTGGTGGTTACAATCAAAAACTAGTCGTGCATGACGTATCCTTCCAGGTATCTAAAGGAGAGATGCTAGGAATATTAGGTCCAAACGGCAGCGGGAAATCTACCCTTCTGAAATTAATGAGTGGCATACTTACCCCTGCATCAGGAGAAGTATTGATTGAAGGTAAGCAACTAAAATCCTATTCCTCAAAGGAGCTTGCGAAAAGGCTGGCCGTTTTGCCGCAGCTGCACAATCAAGCTTTTTCACATACCGTTCGAGATACGGTTTCACTCGGTCGTTACCCCCACCAGTCGGGCTGGTTTTCAACATGGTCGCAAGAGGACGAGGTAGCGACACAGGAAGCAATGAGGCTGACTGCTATCGACAAATATGAAAAGCATTTACTAGAGCTTCTATCAGGAGGAGAACAGCAGCGAGTGTTTGTAGCACAGGCATTGGCTCAGCAGGCTCCAATATTGCTGTTAGATGAGCCGACCAATCACTTGGATATTGCTCATCAAAAACAACTTCTAGATACGATTAAGACACAAGCAATTGAGAATGGTATTACGGTAATTAGCATTTTTCATGATATTAACCTTGCATCGCTATACTGTGACAGGCTTCTATTGATGGACCAAGGGAGGATTAAAGTAATTGGAGAACCGCATGAGGTAGTAAAAAAGAGTTTAGTGGAAACCGTGTATGAAGCCAGAGTTAGCACTAGTCCTCATCCAGAACGTCCTAAACCACAAATAACCATTTTGCCAGACGTAAAGGAAAAACAAGACGATAAACCAATTACAGTGTCCAATTTTCAAGTAACGGATGATTATGTTCTCTTCCGAGCAGAAAATCAATTAAAGACGTGGTCATCTGCAGTCATTAATGCAGGAAGTGGCTGGTATAGAAACTTTGTCAATCGAAGAGTGGATGCGAGCTACCATTGTGATAACGTCCAGGAGGAAATGATAGAATACCTTGCTGCCGAAGGATTATCAGAGGCAGATACGGTAGGTATGATGACAGCGGTCAAAACTACGGACGCTATCATAAAAGAGTACAAAACACCTCTTGGTAATCTAGTCGTAATGGTAACCGCGGGGGTTGGAAATGCAGTGGATGTCTCAAAAGCTCATGAGGTTGAAATGTTTCCCTCTGTAGGTACGATCAATACATGGATTGTTATCAATGGAGAGCTAGCAGAGGAGGCGTTTATTCAATCTGTTATCACTGCAACGGAGGCTAAAACGAAAGCGATGGCTCATGAACAAGTGATGGATTCAAGGACTGGTACACTTGCGACCGGTACCTCGACAGATAGCGTCCTAATTGCTGCTACACAAAAAGGCACTCCTATTGAATACGCAGGTCCTATAACAGAGATTGGTAAAAAGATTGGGCAAGGCGTATTTGAATGTACAGTGGAGGCTATTCAGATATATAAAAAGGCTAAGGGATGGGTGTAAGATGGCATCTCATATGATAGCAATAGCAATTGGTCTTCTGCTAGATCGATTAATAGGAGATCCTCCTAATTGGCCTCATCCAGTCCGTTGGATCGGCACGCTTATTTCATGGCTAACCAAGCAATTAAACAAAGGTAGTAAGAGGAAGCTTAAAGGGCTGATCCTAGTCCTAGTTATAGTGGGTATATCATTTAGCGTTGCTCTCGTGCTTGTAACCGTTGCTTATTCTATTCATATTGTTTTAGGAATTGCGCTAGAAAGTATACTTATTGCTTCTGGCCTCGCCCAAAAAAGCATGAAGAACGCTGCAATGGATGTATACAAGCCTTTGATAGAGGGGGATTTACCTAATGCAAGGGTTAAGCTTTCATGGATTGTAGGAAGAGACACGGAATACTTGAACGAGGAGGAAATAACTAGAGGGGTAGTAGAAACCGTCTCTGAGAATATAAGTGATGGAGTTACTGCACCTCTATTTTTTGCCTTCTTATTTGGTGCTCCTGGTCTGTGGGCATATAAAGCAATCAATACTTTAGATTCCATGGTTGGCTATAAAAATGAACAGTTCGAGGAGTTTGGTTATACAGCAGCAAAGTTAGATGATGTTGCGAATTATATCCCGAGTCGATTAACTGGGTTGGCCATTATGCTGGGAGGAAGAAAGGAAGCTGACATTCCCTTGAAGGAGAGAATGAAGGGGTGGTGGATGGATGCTAAGAAGCATCCGAGTCCCAATAGCGGCTTTTTAGAAGCAGCCACTGCTTATCAATTAGGCATACAGTTAGGCGGAAGAAATACATATAAAGGAGTCGTTTCCAATCGTGCATTGATGGGAATTCGTAAGGTTCCTTTAAGTGCAAGACATATATTAGGAGCGATTTCCCATTTACACACAGCCGTCTTTCTTTTCTGGCTTGGAATGACGGGGATAGGGGGTTTAATACTTGTCGTTACCTAGCCACGGAGCAAATGCTCACCAATTATATCAACGTCTAAACATTCCAATACCTGAGATGGTCATTGATTTTAGCGAAAATGTGAATCCACTTGGTCCCCCCGATTTTGTGAGGGAACAGTGGGAATCCTATGCAAATCTAATAACGAAATACCCAGATCCCTATGGAGAGCCATTCCTAAGCGCAGCTGCAATGTATCACGAGGTAAGCTCTGAACAAATACTGATTGGAAATGGTGCGGCAGAGATCTTTGCAAGCTTAGCTATACGCTATCAGCAAAAAAAAGCCGTGGTTATTCACCCTACCTTTTCAGAATATGAGGCCACGCTCAAACCATATAAGGCAATCGTTACAGAGATAATAGCTATAGGCAAGCTTCAGATGAATGAGGTACTCAGCGAGGTAGAGAAGGCAGATGTTATGTATATATGTAGGCCAAACAATCCAACTGGCTACCTGATTCCGTTAGAGGAAATTTTGCAGATAGCGGAGCATGCAAAAAGGTGCGATTGTGATTTAGTGTTGGATGAGGCTTTCTTAGATTTTATAGATGAAAAGGAATCCTTCATTCCTTATTTAAATGATTTCCCTAATGTAATAGTTGTCCGTTCCATGACTAAGATGTATGCAATTCCAGGGCTACGACTTGGTTATGCAGTAGCGGGAAAAGCAACAATAGATGGTATTCGCTCAAGGCTGCCTCACTGGAATAGTAATGCATTGGCAACTACGATTGGTGCACAGTGCTTCAAGGAAGAGGAGTATAGACAGCATGCTATTCATTTTGCGCGAAAGGCACGAGCGGACTTCACTCAATTTTTAGAGGGGCTTAATTGTAGAGTGCTACCATCTCAAACAAATTTTCTTTGCTTTCAGCTTCCCGACCCTTTTCAGTCGAAGGATTTTTTTGAATATTTACTAGCTAAAGGCTGCGTGCTACGACATACGGAAAACTTTAAAGGATTAGATGGTAATTGGTTTAGAGTAGGGATGAAAAAAGAAGCTGACATGCAGCACTTGAAAAAGGAGTTGACCACATGGTTCGAGGAAAGCTTGTCTTTATAACAGGGGGAGTGCGGAGCGGGAAAAGCCACTTTGCGGAGCAATACCTGATGAACGAGCGGGCTCCTCGTAATATATACGTTGCTTCAGGTGTAGCAACAGACAGAGAAATGGAACAAAGAATTGCACATCACCAAAGAGATCGGGAAAATTATCCGGTAAACTGGATTACGATTGAGCAACCGAGATATTTGGAGAAACTAGTGCCAGCAATCAAGGCGACAGATGGAATCCTTTGGGACTGTGTCACGACTTGGCTAGCAAACGAGCTTTACGTTAGTGACATGGAAGAGGTTGAAAAGAAGCTATTTAAAACAATCGACCGATTGCTAGAAAAGGTGAAGGTAATGGTCGTTGTATCAAATGAAGTGCTCGATGAACAAGTTTCCAGTTATGATAGTGTACTTCTTTATCAGCAATGGATTGGTCGTATTCATCAAAAATTAGTTGCTAAAGCTGATGAAGCATATGAGATGGAGTATGGTTTGGGGCATCAGTGGAAATGAGGTGGAATGATGAATAGCCTGTTATTGGCCCTTCAATTCTTTACCATTATTCCGATTAAAAAAAATCTGCCGATGGAAAAAAGACATATAACTGGGATGTATACTGTTTTTCCTTTGGTAGGAGCTGGCATTGGATCAACCGCCAGTTTGGCTCTCTATTTTGAATGGAGCTCCTTAATGACTGCATTTGTCATTGTCAGTCTTGGAATCCTACTGTCAGGTGGACTCCATATGGACGGCTTTATAGATACTTCAGATGCTTTTTTTTCCTATAGAGATTTAAAAAAACGAATGGAAATTTTAGACGACCCTCGAGTTGGTGCATTCGGTGTGATGGCCATTGTTTTGTTGATTGTAGGTAAAATAATTATCATAGCCGAGGTGTTGTCTTCTGAAAGTTTTCATTGGATATTTATAGTGCTTATTCCTGTTTTATCACGCATAGTTCTTGTGTCGCTATTTAGTACTACCCTAAATGCTAAAAAGAGCGGTCTTGCCCATTTCTTTAAGCAAAGGATTCATATTCCAATACTATTACCGTTAATAGCATGCTCATTGTTTATAGTCATTTGTTTAATTGGTCTAACGACGTATTGGCTTATTGCGATTACAATCTTAAGCGTGTTAATCGTATTTAGCTGTGTATATCGTAGCTGGACGTTAAAGAATTTCGGGGGCATTACGGGTGACTTACTCGGTGCCAGCCTAGAGCTGACGGAGGTTATTCTATGGATCACGCTTTTACTGTTACTCTCATAAGACATCTTCCGACGAAAGGGAATACTGATAGAAAGTATATTGGATGGACAGATGAGCCCGTTATTACTGGTCTAAAGACCGTTAATAAGATAGGAGAAGTAACACAAGTGTTTGGGAGTGATTTACTGCGATGCCGCCAGACTGCCGATATAATTTTTAGAGATACTCCATATATTGAAAGTGCTAAGCTGAGAGAATGCTCCTTTGGTAGTTGGGAAGAAAAAACATACGAGGAATTAAAGCATGAAGCAAAGTACCAGGCGTGGCTCGACCATTATGAATGTATTGCCCCGCCAGGAGGGGAATCTCTACGACAGCTAGAAGTAAGGGTAACAAGTGGGTTTTGTGAAGTTATTACTAGCTCTAATCATCCCATTATAATTACTCACGGTGGGCCTATTCGGGCATTGTTAAGTAAATTTGTAAATGACTCTAAAAAGTTTTGGGAATGGGATGTGCCCCATGGAAGCATGTATACACTGTGTTGGAAAGATAGACAAGAAGTACTGGAGGGAAAGCGTTGCACGTCATATTCGGTGGAGCATTTAATGGAAAAAGAGCTTTTGTAGAAAAAAAGCTAGCTGGACGTCATGTTCAATGGATTGATGCAGAGGAAGAATTCCCTACGACATTAGTTCTCGATAAAGAAATACTGGCGATAACAGGACTTGAAACCCTGCAACAAGATCAGCTAAATATATGGTTTACGCATTTAAAGGAATGGGATGCGGAAAAAGAGGTTTATGTGATTTCTACTGAAATCGGAAGAGGGATTGTTCCGATGGAGGCTAGTATGCGGAAGCTTAGGGATGATGTGGGAAGATTTTATCAGCAGCTTTTTGCTGTTGCAGAGAGTGTTACACGTATTTGGTATGGTATTCCACAAACTATAAAGGGAGATGTTCACAATGAAAATTTACACAAAAACCGGTGACAAGGGACAAACAGGATTAATCGGAGGCAGAACGGATAAAGACGATATTCGAGTAGAGGCATACGGGACAATCGACGAAGTAAACTCATTTATAGGAAAAGCAGTGACAGAGTTAGACCCATCCAAATTTGCAGATCTTCTAGAGGATTTGGAAACGATTCAGCACGAGCTATTTGACTGTGGTGGTGATTTAGCAAACGTTTCTAATCGTAGAATCTATAAAATGACCGATGAGGCAATCGAGGCAATGGAAAAACGCATTGATGTATTAGTAGAAGAAGGTCCAGTATTAGAGCGATTTATCCTTCCAGGAGGAACTCCAGCTGCAGCGACTCTTCATATTGCGCGTACCATTACTCGTCGTGCAGAGCGATTAACTGTAACGTTATCTAAAACGCAAGAGGATGTACCTTCAGTTGTACAGCGTTACTTAAATCGTTTATCGGATTATTTATTTGCAGCAGCTCGTGTGGCAAACGTGCGGGAAAACGTAAGTGATGTTGAATATGTAAGAAGCGCAAAAGTCTTTAAAAACGTTGGAAGCGAGAAAAAAGAAGGGGAGTAATCTATATGAAGCTTCGACTATTAACACTTGCAGCCATGTTCGCAGCTCTTTGTGCAATTGGAGCGTTGATCAAGATTCCAGTGGGGATTGGAAGTGCAGCACTAGATACAGTGCCTGCACTTATTTCCGCTCTTTTTTTACCGCCAATATACGCAGGAGCGGCTTCTCTAGTAGGTCATCTAGTCTCTTCCTTATCAGCTGGGTTCCCATTAGGTCCATTACATATAATCATAGCCCTGGAGATGTTTGTAATTCTATTTGTTTTTACAAAGCTCCATCAAAAGGGATATCACTTTTGGAAATGGGTTTTCTTTATCTTTGCAAATAGTGTACTAGCAACCTTACCTTTCTACTGGATTATTTCACCTGCGTTCTTCATAGGTGCTTTACCGGGTATCACGCTGGCAACTATACTTAATGCTTCCATTGCTATGATTGTTTCTCCTGTTGTTGAAAAGGTAATGGAACGAGTGAAGACACATGCGTAATGCTATATTATTGCCAAATGGGATAGTACTAACCACTGATAATTCGGCAGCGATAGGTGAAAAGGAAAACGATGTGGTATCTATATCAGATGAGGTAGTTGCCTACTTTGCCACTCGAGTCTCCATTTTGGAGCAATGGGCAGCTAGTGCCTACCCACAAACGATAGTGGTTCATAATTTTTCAGGGAATGACAGCTGGAACCAGTATATAAAAGGAATAAAGAAATTGTTTAATGAGATTGCAGAGGAATGTCCAACCGTTACAGGTAGCAGCGAAACGAATATAGAAACCATGCAATCTGCCGTGGCTATTACCATGCTTGGTCAGCAACAGCTAAAACACAATCAAGATGTTCAATGGTATGCCTATGGAAAGCCATGTGTAGGGGAAGAAGTTATTAAAGAAGCAGACAAAATCGCAGACCTAAAAAAAATTTGGGGGGCAATGAGGTCTGGATTGGTTCATGCTGTTTGGCCGGTCGGCTCTAAAGGAATAGCAGGTGAATGTAAGCAACTAGAGCTCGAGTGCAATATGAAAGGCTGGGAAGTCGAAAAATCTGCTGGTCCAGCAACGACGGTACTAGTAGGTATTAACAGGGCGAGACAGCAGGAAGCGAAACTATACTTTGGCGAATACTTTCAAGCAATCATTTAGCACACTTAGCCTTCTAAAAAGCAGTCCGTTTCCTAGTTGGAACAGACTGCTTTTTTATAGTGATTATAATATGACCCCTGAGAAACTTCCTTTTAGCACTACAGTGTTATGTTGATTGTGGCATCTAAAGGATGCAACGATAGAAGTTCTTTTCTCTTTCGGTTCTAATTGATCAATCGTAACCTCACAAGTTATTGTATCTCCGGTATAGACTGGTTTTAGAAATTCAAAGTCCATATGACGAGCCAATACATTGTTATCTCCACCCACTTTAGTCGGTAATGTTGCAGTCAGTAATCCTTGAATGACAACTCTCCCTTGAGCATCTGGATTCATATGATGAATGCCTTCATCCCCTGAAATCTTTATAAATAATTCCACATCATTTAATGTAAAAGTTCTTTCAAACCTAACTATATCCCCAGCCTTTAAAGACATATAATCTCCCCCTTAAAAGAATATTATAGTTTTTTCTATTTACTTGTATAGCCAATTCTTACTGGATGGTACCACTCATAAAATCTAATGGGAATGAAGCTATTTTTCTCGTCTTGCGATTTTGGTATCTTTATCACTTCCAATTGAGGTATATTTAGAGATCGGTATCACCTTCAAAAGAAAGTTTTAGTAGAGCTTCGAGATGAGTTAAGTTGTAGTACTCACTGCCGATAAAAGGAGGGTGATTACTATAGAAACATGGATTTTACGTTTATAGACACGAAAATGTTAAGGGAGATAAATTGAATGTTTGAAAATTATTTGGAAGAGGATATGGTCGTCATTCAAGGTGACTATGCTACTTCCGTTGTTATATTGTCCATTTTAATAGCCGTAATAGCCTCATATTCAGCCCTGACTATGAATGGAAGAGCGCAGAGGATTGGGTTTTTTCATCGAAATCTATGGTTAATGTTTGCTTCTATTGCTATGGGATTTGGAATATGGTCTATGCATTTTGTTGGGATGAGTGCTTTTTCCTTGCCTGTCCATATGACATACAACGTTACACTGACTATTTTATCTATCGTGCCAGCAATGGTAGCATCGTTCATAGCCTTTTATTTATCTAACCTACCGAAAAGAGGGCTTTGGGTTTATATCCTAGCTGGAGTTTCGATGGGAGCTGGTATCTCTACCATGCATTATATGGGAATGTATGCCATGAAAATGGATATCTCTTATTCTTATAACTACTTAATATTTATAGTTTCTATTGGTATATCAGTGGCAATCTCGATGTTAGCCGTCTATATTTTTTCAAACCTGCAACTTTATATGAAAAATCGTTGGATTCAATTATTTACTGCTCTAATTATGGGTTTAGCAGTGTCTAGTACGCATTATACGGGTATGTCAGCAGTCACTTTTTTTGTGCCAAGTGATTTTCAGGCACACGCACTTGCACATGACATGGGAAATATAGGTGGCTTAGTTATCATTGTCACTGTCGGAATGGCATTACTGCTTGGTATACTTTTTTTATTGGGTCAAATAGATCGTTATGTGGCGTACCACACGAATTTTTTTGATTCATTTACAAAACTACCAAACCGCCGACTATTTGAGCAAGATCTTCGAAAGCATTTATTTCCGGAATACTTAATCATATGGCAGCTTCATGGATTAGAGGAGCTCAATAAAGAATATAGTTATCAGTTCGTTGATGAAGTGATTAAGCTAACAGCTCAAAGATTTCAATCAATGCGACCGCCATCCTCTGAACTATATAGAATTGAAGAGAACCGCTTCGCTTTTTTGATGAAGGATGTTAAGGAAGGCTCACATGTAAAAGAAGCTATGCAGAGAATTTCCGAATATCTACAAACGCCACTCTTTATTGATGGGGAAAAAACGTATCTTTCTTCCGTTTGTGCGGTTGCAGAAGCTAAGGATAAAACCGAGGCAGCAACCTTGTATGCTAACGCTTTAGCTGTTATCCGCCACTCCTCTACTAAATTTGAAAATGAGGTAATTTTCTTTGATCCAGCTATTCACACACATGCTTTTGAGCGTGAGATAGTGGATGGAATTGGTCGTGCCATTAAAACGGGGGAACTGTTCTTAGTCTATCAGCCGAAAGTTTCTCTTAAAGGGAATCAAGTGGAAGGTTTAGAAACCTTACTCAGATGGAAACACCCCATTCATGGACTACTATCTCCGGCTTTGTTTATTCCTATACTCGAATCACATAATCGAATGGAGAGAGTTACGGACTGGATAATTGAACAGGTTTGTAAACAAATCGCAAGTTGGAGGGAAGAGGGTATCTCTTTTGGGCAAATTTCTATTAATATACCTGGAGACTATGTAACCTCACCAAAACTTCTCCAAGTATTACAAGCCAATATGTGGAATTATGAGGTTTCAGCCTCTCAGCTGGAGCTTGAAATAACGGAAACGAGCTTTGTTAGAAACATAGAAAAAGCAATCCAAGCCGTCATCGCTTTTCGAAAGGAAGGGCTATCCGTAGCTTTAGATGACTTTGGCACAGGAGTTTCTTCTTTGTCCTATTTAAAAAAAATGCCCATTTCCACGTTAAAGATAGACAAATCTTTTATAGATGAGATACCAGCATCTGAAAAGGATTCGTCCATATTGGAAGCAATGATTGGGCTTGGTCAATCGCTAAAACT
>NZ_JBAEAP010000170.1:0-9338 GCF_056205495.1 Psychrobacillus sp.
AACCAATCGTTCCTATTTTAAAAGAAGAAAAACCGGAACAATTGGTAACGACTACAGAATTATATGAGCAAGAAAAAAGTGATGTGACTGTAGAGCCAGAAGTTCCTATTTTAAACGAACTTACTATAAAAGAAGAACCAACGTCAACGAGTATAGAAGTAGAAAGTTATGTACCTACACCAAAAGAAAAAGAGCAAGCGGTGGAAATGGTAACAACCACAGACGAAATATTGGAGATGGAAACTGACAATATAAAAGAAAATGCTGTTTCTGATTTAGAGCAACAAGGTAAAAAAGATGATCTTGAGCCGATGAATAACGAAGTAGAAAGCTATGTTCCTACTTTAAAAGAAGAAGAAGAACAACAAGCGGTGGAAATGATAGCAGCTACAGAAGTATTAGAGAAAGAAGATGCTGTTGAAATACTAGATTCTCCTTCATCGGTTATAGAAGTTCCATTAGAGGAAGTGCGAGAACAAGAAGTTGAAGTAGATGACCTTAAAGAACAGGTATTAGAGGACGAAAATCAGCCACAATATATGGAAGTAGAGAAACTGCAACCACAACAAGAAGACGTTAAAGTCACTGAAACTAAGTCAAAAGAAAAAATTAGACCTTTTAATGTATTGATGCTGAAGTCAGATAAGGAAAAGTTGAATAAACTAGAAAATAAAATAATCCCACTTTATCAAAGTCCTTCATCTAACCGTACCGTCGTGGAAGAAAAACCAATGGAAGCTCCTACACAGGAAAAAGTAGTCATTGAGGAAACAATTGCTGTTAATCCACCATTAGAGGAGGAACCTCAATCTACGTATGAAAAACCTTCCTTTAGTTACCTGTTACCACCCGAAATTAAGGATGAGGATAAAGAATGGATGGAAAATCAAGCTTTTACATTAGTAGAAGCACTTTCGTACTTTCAAGTAAGTGGAGAGATTGTCCAAATGGTCCAAGGTCCAGCAGTTACACAGTTTGAAATCACAGTTGGACATGGTACGAAGGTTAGTAAAATCCGTAACCTGGCAGATGATTTAAAGCTTGCACTAGCTGCTAAGGATATTCGTATACAAGCTCCTATTCCGGGGAAGCGTTCTATTGGTATTGAAATACCTAATAGAAAATCACGTGCTGTTCGAATCTCGGAGGTACTTAATACAGATGTCTTTAAGGAATCAGATTCTCCTTTAGAATCAGCGCTTGGTTTAGATTTGACTGGTAAACCAGTGACTATTGATTTAAGAAAAATGCCACATGGTTTAATTGCAGGTGCAACAGGATCAGGGAAATCCGTATTTATTAATTCCTTACTTGTAAGCCTCCTTTATAAAGCAACACCTAATGAGCTTAAGTTATTGTTAATTGACCCAAAAATGGTAGAGCTTGCTCCATTTAACCATATTCCTCATTTAGTGAGCCCAGTTATTACAGATGTTAAGGCAGCAACGGCAGCACTTAAATGGGCAGTCGAGGAGATGGAACGACGTTATCAGTTATTTGCTCATATTGGTGTACGTGACATTAGCAGATATAATACTTTGGCAACTGAAAAAAGACAGTTTGCTCAAAAACTGCCATACCTAGTAATCGTTATAGATGAGTTGGCAGATTTAATGATGATGGCGCCAACAGAGGTAGAGGATGCTATATGTCGTATTGCACAGAAAGCTAGAGCCTGTGGTATACATCTCGTTTTGGCAACTCAACGTCCTTCAGTGGATGTCATAACAGGTTTGATAAAAGCGAATATACCGACTCGAATTGCTTTTTCGGTATCTTCTCAAATTGATTCACGTACTATTTTGGATCAACAGGGTGCCGAACGATTGCTTGGTCGCGGGGATATGCTATATCAAGGAAATGGTATGTCAAGTCCTGTCCGTATTCAAGGTACCTATGTAACAGATGAGGAAATTGAAAGTGTTATTGAATTTGCTAGAAGTCAAGGTACTCCTGAATATATATTTGAGCAGGATGAGTTAATTCAGAAATCTGAGGTCGCAGCAGAGCAAGATGATTTATTTGAGGAAGCCTGCCGATTTGTTGTAGAACAGGGCACTGCTTCAACGTCCTTGCTTCAAAGAAAATTCCATTTAGGCTATAACCGAGCGGCTAGACTAATCGATGCTATGCATGAGGCTGGATTCATTTCGGAGCAAAGAGGCAGTAAGGCGAGAGAAGTGTTACTGAAAAACGACACTTTAGACCAAATTTTTAGTTAAATATATTTATTAATATTACGTACTAAAAAGTGATATAATGGGGAATACGTCTAATAGACGAACGTTTAGACAATGTATATAAGTGGGAATAATCCCAGGAGGTTTACAACGTATGACAAAGTATCATTTTACAGGGATTAAAGGATCGGGTATGAGCCCGTTAGCACAAATCCTTCATGATGAAGGTCATGAAGTGCAAGGATCAGATATTGAAAAGTACTTTTTTACCGAAAAACCATTACATGAACGCAATATAAATGTGTTGCTTTTTGATGAGAATAACATTTCAGAAGGTATGACAATCATCGCTGGGAACGCATTCCCTGATACTCACCCAGAGATTGTCAAAGCGAAGGAATTAGGAGTGGAAGTAATCCGTTATCATAAATTCTTAGGAGAATATATGAATCAGTTTACATCCATAGCTGTCACTGGTGCTCACGGTAAAACATCAACGACAGGGCTTCTGGCGCATGTTTTAAGTGGTTATAGTCCAACGGCGTATCTAATTGGTGATGGTACAGGTAAAGGGGTTGAAGACGCCTCTAATTTTGTATTTGAAGCTTGTGAGTATCGCAGACATTTCTTGGCATATAGCCCAGATTATGCGATTATGACAAATATCGATTTTGATCATCCAGATTATTTTAGCGATATTGAAGACGTATTTAACGCTTTTCAGGAAATGGCTATGCAGGTTAAGAAATGTATTATAGCGTGTGGAGATGATGCTCATCTTCAACGTATTAAAGCATCTGTGCCAGTAGTCTACTACGGCTTTGGCGAACACAACGATTTTGCTGCTCGTAATATTGAAAAGACGACAGAGGGTACTTCCTTTGACGTATTTGTAAGAAACGAGTTCTATCATCGCTTTACCATCCCAATGTACGGGGATCATGTTATTTTAAACTCACTTTCGGTTATTTCTCTTTGCCATTATGAAGGAGTACCTGCAGAGGTAATTCAGAGCGGCTTGGAGTCATTTGAGGGTGTAAAACGCCGTTTCACTGAGACTGTTATAGAAAATCGTGTGATAATTGATGACTATGCTCATCATCCTACAGAAATTTCAGTAACGATCCAAGGAGCACGTCAAAAGTATCCGGACAGAGAGCTTGTAGTAATATTCCAGCCTCATACGTACACTAGAACACAAAAATTCTTAAATGAATTTAAGGAAAGCTTAAGCCTGGCTGATGAAGTATACCTATGTGATATATTTGGCTCTGCTAGAGAAAATACCGGTACATTAACGATTGAAACGCTAGGTGATCTTATAGAAGGTAGTCACATCCTTCAGGAAGACAACGTGGAGCAATTACTAAATCATGAAAATGCGGTGTATATGTTTATGGGCGCAGGAGATGTCCAAAAATATCAACAAGCATTTGAAAAAAAACTAAATAGTTAATAAAAATGCTTAATCTCTTATGTAGATTAAGCATTTTTTAGAGGAGTTTTCAAAAAAAAGTAGTATAGTATATAGAGTAAGAAGTTTAGTTTGATTCATTTGGGGTAAAAATATTACATAACAAGAAATGGGGAGTGTCCACATGGAAAATCTTTTATACATAGCAGCAATTGTAGCAGCCATTGCTTTTTTAATCTTATGTATAAGCCTGGCGGTAACTTTGTCTTCCGTGAAAAAGACCTTAAACAATGTTGCAGAAACATTGGATGGCTTAGAAACGCATTTACAAAATGTGACAAAAGAAACAGCAGAGCTTTTGCATAAAACGAATGAATTAGCTGTAGATATTCAAGATAAATCTGAAAAGCTAAATACTGTGGTAGATGCAGTTAAGAACGTAGGAGTATCTGTTAATGGCTTCAACAATTCGATTCAACGTTTATCTACTTCTGTTACAACAGAGGTAGAAAAAAACGAAGATAAAATCGCTCAGGTTGTTCAGTGGAGTAGTATTTTCTTAGGTATCCGCGACAAATGGAAAGAGCGAAAAGCAATGGAGCAAGCAGGCTTTTATACATTTGAAAAAGATAATGTAAAATAATCTTACTGGAGGAATGGAATATGACAAATTACGAATCAAACAAACCAAATTACAATGATGCAAAATTTAATCAAGAGTACTATGCAAACCAATCTTCGTATGATCGCCAAGGACAGCCTAGCTATCCACCAATGCCTTCCTATAACGAGAGTCGTCACAATGTGTATAAGGACGAGGAAGTAAACGGTAAAGACTTTATCATGGGTGTAGTGATCGGTGGTATTATCGGTGCTACAACTGCTCTATTATTAGCACCAAAGACTGGAACTGAGCTTCGTGGTACGTTAAGCACACAAGCAGGTCAATTGAAGGATAAAACAATGGATCTTTCTTCCACTGCTAAAGAGAAAACAACTCAGCTATCTAAACAGCTACAGGAGCAATCTGGACAGCTTGTAGAAAAAGTGAAAAATATTAAAGGTGCTCCTGCTTCTCCATTAGATGATGGCACTGCTTCTTCCGAGGGCGAAGAGCCAATGGAATTCATGGAAACCATTTCTAAAACGACAGAAGAGCTAACAGATGAAGAAGAAAACGCAACAGCTGTAGCGGAAGCTATTAAAGAAGCAATTGCAGAAGAAACTTCAGATTCTAAAACTAATACAACAAAATAAAGATAGGCCGGAGATATTTAATCTCATGCCATACAAAAAGTGAAATTGCATATCGCAATTTCACTTTTGTGTTTTTATAGGGATTTAAGCCAACCATAATATTTTCTCCACTAATTAAAGAGTATTTCTAAATGATCCCCACCGAAAATTTCTTCATCAAATCGAGAGGGCTGTCCATTTCTTAAGATTTGAAAAGAGCCGGCATTCTCGGGAAGGGTCCACTCCGAGAATCGAAAAACGTCCTGGAAAATCCAAGGGGAAGTATTTATTTCTTCCCATACAAGTGTTGAACCAGTACGCACGACATCATTTGCATGAATTGTGACTTCTCCGATCTTAACAACTGAGCACTCCTTATAAAGTTTTACTTTTTCGTTTTGAAAGGTGATTTCTATTTGAGCATCTAATTTTTTATCTAATGCATTAGCATTAGCTAGCATTTCCAAAGTCGGGGCTTCACTAGAGCTAATTGTGATTACATCATTGTCCTTTATGGGACTTTCCAGTTTTCCTTTTACTCCGTTAATGAGAAGTGTAGGAGTTAAAGTGGGGATATAATGATTCTTTTCATTTATCGTTATGGTGTATGGTTTTAACCTATGAATATACATTTCTTTACGAATAGAATGTAAAAGCTGTTCGACTGTTTGAACAGTCTCTATAGTAATTTTGTCTCTTTCCTTCAATTCAGTGTCAGCGGAAGATGGTACCCCGTTGATAAAAATCCTTGGCTCTACTATATGAGTTTCTCCTTCAAAGCTAAAGGATTGAGCTACTGCCTCATCAAGTAGGTCTCGTACGGTCGCAGTTCCTGGAGTTCCATCCTTACCTTCCATTAACTCTATGATGTCCAAATTTTTAATAATTGTTTTCGTATTAGCTTCCAAGCCATTCACTTTGACTATTGCAGCCTGACCATGACCACCAGGAATATGGATTGTTTGGTTGTTCAGTTGAATAGATAAGGCCACTCCGGGTCTCCCATATAGCTTTCTCGTAGAGATATTTGCTGCTAAAAGTGCATCACCCACAGTCATTTCCTTCAATTCAAATAAACGAACAACCTGCTCGTTCACTTTTACTGACATATACTGAATAGGAGACTTTTTTGCAGCAATAGCAATTCCAATTGGTGTAACTAGCTCAGGAGAGACAGGGATATGTTCTTCCTTCGTTAAATTTTGTATCGCATCAATACCTCTTACAGCAACTCGGTTAGCCGGCAGACTTAAAGCTTGTTCCAGCGAAGTGGTAATGGTAGGTGTTAAGCTACCCCCACCTACAAGCATGACAGCCTTTGGTGAACGATTATTATTTAACCGTAAAATTTCTTTTGATATTTCACTAGCAAGTTCTGTGATCGTAGGTTTTAAGGCTGCAATTACCTCATCTTTTGGTACGTCCTGTTCAAAACCAAGTATGTCCTGAATTTGTATGTATTCATTATTATTAATCGCTCGTTTAGCTTTTTCAGCAAGAGGGAAGTCTAACAAATAATGCTCACTTAATGCTTCCGTGATTTCATCTCCAGCATACGGAACCATGCCGTAAGCAACGACAGTTCCAAAATCAGTTATAGCGATATCTGATGTTCCTGCCCCAATATCCACTAGTGCTACGTTCAGTCGTCGCATAGAAGGAGGGATTAAAACATTAATAGCAGCAATTGGCTCAAGTGTTAATGCTTCCATCTCAAGATTTGCACGCTTTAAAGCAGATATAAGGGACTCTACAACTACTCTGGGTAGGAAGGTAGCAATTACTTCTACTGAAGCCTCATCGCCTTGCTGGTCAACTAGGCTGCCGATTTCATCACCATCTAATCTGTAATAAAGTACACTGTAGCCAACACAATAGTAATGGCTGGATTGTTTATCGATATCAGGATGCACCAAACTATTCTGTGCATGCTGCACTGCAGAGAGTTCCAGCCTGCTCACGTCCTCTTCAGAGAAAATTGGACGATTTTTTATATCCATTTTCACTTTAGCTTGTTCTGTTTTTAGAGCACGTCCAGCAGCGGCCACACTTACCTTCTCTAGGGGACCATGCTTTTCTTCTAGCTTTTCTTTTATAGACTGTATAACTTCAGCAACTTTGAGCACATTATGTATTTGACCATCCAGCATCGCACGTTCCTTATGTTCTTCTACGAGGATGTCTACCACATGGAAAGACTCATCTCGTTCCTCTAAAATAATACCTACTACCGAACGGGTTCCAATATCTAATGCAAATAGGGTTGATGACAAGTTCTCACTTCCTTTGTTGGATAAAACACTTTAGCGAGTTGAATCGCTAAAATAAAAAGCGTGACATTCTTAGATTAATTGATTATAATATATTTTATATCTTAAAATGTATCACAATTTTCAGGCGATAGAAAGAGTCGTAGCTGAAACGAAAGGAGAAATATCTATGAATCAAATGGATTTAGAGGCTTTACGAAGCCGAGTTGATGAGGTCAATGTAGAAATTTTACGTTTGATCAATGAAAGAGCAGGAGTAGTACAAGAAATAGGTAGAGTAAAAGAAAAGCAAGGTGTTAATAGATATGATCCTCTTCGTGAAAGACATATGCTAGATCATCTTAAAGAACACAATGATGGTCCTTTACCACAATCTACTGTGGAGCATATTTTTAAAGAAATTTTTAAAACGGCTCTAGAATTACAAGTCGATGATCAGAAAAAAGCACTTCTTGTTTCTCGTAAAAAGAAATCAGAGGACACAATCGTAACGATTAACGGTGAACAAATTGGTACAGGGGCACCATCATTTGTATTTGGTCCATGTGCTGTAGAATCATATACACAGGTTGCAGAGGTTGCTGCTGCAATCCAATCTAAAGGTCTAAAGCTTATTCGCGGTGGAGCATACAAACCACGTACATCTCCTTACGATTTCCAAGGACTTGGATTAGAAGGGTTAAAGATCTTAAAACAAATTTCTGAAGAATTTGGATTAGCTGTTGTTTCTGAAATTGTGACTCCAGGTCATTTAGATGAGGCACTTGACTATGTAGATGTCGTACAGGTCGGAGCGCGTAATATGCAAAACTTTGAGCTATTAAAAGCAGTTGGACAAATTAATAAGCCAATCCTTTTAAAACGAGGGATTGCAGCTACGTTAGATGAGTTTATCCATGCTGCAGAATATATTATGTCACAAGGAAACGATCAAATCATCCTATGTGAACGTGGTATCCGCACATATGAAAGAGCTACTAGAAACACCTTAGATATCTCTGCAGTGCCAATCTTAAAACAAGAAACACACTTGCCGGTATTTGTAGATGTAACACATTCCACTGGACGTCGTGATATTCTTTTACCAGCCGCTAAAGCAGCAATTGCCATTGGTGCAGACGGGGTAATGGCTGAAGTACATCCAGACCCAGCGGTAGCATTATCTGATGCTGCTCAACAGATGAACTTAAAACAATTTGATGAGTTTTATGATTCCATCCAAAAATTCATGAAAAATCATGAGATTCACGCATAAATTGACACAAAACCGACTCTAAATAAGAGTCGGTTTTATTATATAATTGAAAGTTATTAAGGATATAAAGTATTATTTACATATATACTATAAATTAGATAAGTAAAGGAGGGAATACAATGACTATCACTATTTATGATGTAGCCAGAGAAGCAAACGTATCGATGGCCACTGTTTCCCGTGTAGTTAATGGCAATCAAAACGTAAAACCTGCAACTCGACAAAAGGTATTGGCTGTGATTGAACGACTAGATTACCGACCAAACGCAGTGGCAAGAGGCTTGGCAAGTAAGAAAACAAAAACGGTAGGGGTTATTATTCCTGATATTTCAAACGTGTTCTATGCCGAGCTTGTTCGAGGGATAGAGGATATTGCTACGATGTATCGCTATAATATAATCTTAACCAATTCGGATCAACAGGAAGAAAAAGAAGTTCAGTTATTGACGACCCTCTTAAGTAAACAGGTAGATGGTGTCGTTATGATGAGTGACTATATTTCAGAGGAAATGCTACATGAGATGAACCGTTCAAATGTGCCAGTTGTTTTAGCAGGCACCGTAGAGCATTCGAATTCTTTCCCTTCTGTAAATATAGAGTATCGTGAGGCAGCTATCGATGCAGTGAATCGACTAATCCAAAATGGACACAATAGGATCGCTTTTATATCGGGTTCTATTTCTTCTCCTATTAATCGTGACTTTAAGCTAGCAGGTTATGAAGAGGCGTTAGAAAATGCAGGTATCGATGTAGATGAGGAGTTAATAGTAGGTGTCGATAACACGTATGACGACGGTTTAATAGCGTGGGAGCAGCTAAGAAAATTAGAAAATCCACCGACAGCATTTTTCGCTGGAAGTGACGAACTAGCAATCGGGCTTATTCACGGAGCGCAGGATAGTGGATTAAACGTTCCTAATGATATCGAAATTATTAGCTTTGAGAATTCTAAGCTTGCTCGAATGGTTCGTCCACAACTAACT
>NZ_JBAEAP010000171.1:0-7276 GCF_056205495.1 Psychrobacillus sp.
GAACCATACTCATATGAGGTAAAGGCATAATAAAGTCCTGAGGATTCTCGATTAAATTACTTTTTACGAGATGAGACCAAAATTGCATAGAAACCTGAAACTGTTCGTTTACATTGATTGCTTTTGTGATATCAATAGAACCATCTGGTCTTACAGAAGTGTAGTTGAGCTCACAAAGAGCTGCATGTCCTGTTCCCGCATTATTCCATTCATTTGAGCTTTCCTCGCCTGCACTTTCAAGCTTCTCAAATACTTTTATATCCCACTCCGGTACTAATTCTTTTAAGAGCGTTCCTAAAGTCGCGCTCATAATACCGGCACCAATTAAGATAACATCTGTTTTAGTTTCTGTGTTGCTCACTTTTACCATCCCTATACTTTATATTTGCAGAAGCCTTGTTAACGCTACCAAAACAAAGAGTTAGTTAACCTGCTTCTGACTCTATATAACCGTGACTATTGCTTTAAATTTGTTTATAAGTTCAGAATATCTATTCTATTATAATATAATTAACGATTTTTTTAAAGTGTGTAGAAATTGTGAATTAATTTTGATAATGGAGCTAAAAAATCCACCAAAATACTTTAAATACGAACCTGTCTAACGGAAACAAATATAATGCTTGCAAATAATCAGTGCATCTTCTTTATGAGTTCAAAGAGCACTAAAATACTCCTGGAAAATGTACGTCCCTTCATGGTGCTTAAATACACGTTCCGATTTAAATATGCACTATGAACAGGGCGTGTTAGTAGCGAGTCAGATAGATGCTGCGTAACATAATTTTGGGGTAAAATCGCAATTCCTAAACCTTCCTCTACTAATACTTTTATCATTTCAAATCTCTCTATTTTATATGATATATGTGGTGTCACATTTTCCTGTTCAAATGCTTTTAATATTTGTGCACTTGTTTGGAACTCAGGCATCCCTATTATAAGTGGTTCCTGAGTAAAATCCTTCAGTGTAAGTTGTTCTTTTTGGGAAAAAGGATGATCTTTTTTTATAAGTACAACATAGGGTTCGTTATACAATAATTCACTTTGTATTTCTTCATCCACAATGTGCTGGTTTGTAATTACTCCATGCACGTGTAAGCCGAGCAATGCTTGTCTTACTGTTTGATTGTAAAGCGTGTCAATTAGAGTAAGTTGATTGGATGGGTATAGCTTCTGATAATCTATAATGACTTGTGACAACCAATAATTTGCCGATTCAATTACTCCTAATCTTATTTCTAATTGTTCTCCTTTTGCCAGCTCCTTTAACTCTGTTTGCATGACCTCGAACTGAGCAACTAAGCCTTTCGACCGTTCCCAAAACTGCTGTCCCATTTCTGTTAATTGAAACTGCTTTGTTGTTCTTTCTATTAACGGAGTATCCATTTCTTGCTCAAGTGCCTTAATGGCATTACTTAATGAAGGCTGAGAAATATGCAAGGCTTTAGCTGCCCTGGAAAAGCTGCGATATTTCACAGTGGCATTGAAGTAATACATCTTTCGTAAATCCAATTCTTCGCCCCCATTTATAGTTTTAAACTATTATAATATAAAAAATTAATATTGGTTATTATAAATGTTTAAAATTATACTAACAATATGATTTTTTAGATAAATGAGGGTGGAAATATGCATAAACCTACAGAGTTAAAAATATGGCAAGGTCGCGTGGATCATGAGTCAGACCACACTTACTACCGTTATCATCAAGTAGTTCAGTTGGCAACTACAGAGACTCAAGGGAACATTGGAATAATTGGCTTTGCATGTGATGAAGGAGTACAACGTAACAACGGACGCATTGGAGCAAAAAATGCACCTCTCGCTTTACGTAAACAGTTAGCAACATTACCTTGGCGTCATCCAAATTATGAAAACGCTTTAATAGATTATGGGGATGTCATTTGCGAAGGCAATGAATTAGAGCAAGCTCAAATTGAACTAGGAGATAAGGTTTCCAACATCTTATCAAATGGAAAGGCGATCGTACTAGGCGGTGGGCATGAAACATTGTACGGACAGTATTTAGGTGTGCGAAAAGCATTTGGTCCAGATGCTTCCATTGGATTAATTAATATAGATGCACACTTTGACATGCGCTCATACGATAAACAGCCTTCCTCAGGCACTATGTTTAAGCAAATTTTAGATGAGGATCCAAATGCAGATTATTTCGTTTGCGGTATTCAACCATATGGCAATACCACTGCCTTATTTGATATAGCAGATCAGTATAATGTGAGTTATTTTACAGATGAACAGTTGGACTTCCCTTCGTTTACTATAGACTTACATAATTTTATGGATACACATGATGTGTTGCTCGTTACACTTTGTATGGATGTTTTAAATGCTGCGGAGGCGCCTGGAGTCAGTGCACCGTCACCATTTGGCTTATCAGCTGTAAAGGTCCGAGACATTCTACGCCAAATGGCTTCTCATAAAAAAACAGTCAGCTTTAGTATTTGTGAGGTCAACCCTTTACTTGATGTAGATAACCGGACGGCAAAATTGGGAGCTTACTATATCAATGAAGTAATTATGAATAGTTTCGAATAAACAGGGGGGATACGTATGGTATTAAATCAAATTACAACGCTCAGTCTAGCAGTGGCATTATTTTTAATCGGTACATTTTTAGTTAAAAGAATTGGATGGTTGAACCGCTTTTGCATCCCGGCACCAGTAGTTGGTGGCTTAATTTTCGCCATTTTAGCAACCGTATTAAAAAGTTTTGATATTCTTGACATAACGTTAGACACATCACTTCAATCCATTTTCATGATTACCTTTTTTACAACCATCGGACTTGGGGCAAGCTTCAAGCTTGTAAAATTAGGAGGAAAACTACTCGTTATATATTGGTTAGCTTGTGGATTTCTAGCTTTCATGCAAAACGTAATTGGCGTTTCGTTGGCAAAGGTAATGGATATTCATCCGCTGATCGGTGTAATGGCTGGAGCTGTTTCCATGGAGGGTGGACATGGGGCTGCAGCTGCCTATGGGGAAACCATTGAAGGTCTTGGAATTCCATCTGCTATCTCCATTGGTATGGCTGCCGCTACTTGTGGTCTAATCGCTGGTGCCCTTGTCGGTGGTCCAGTCGTTCAATATTTAATACGCAAGTTCAACTTAAAGCCATCTTCTGAAGAAACAGAAGAATATGTAGAAAAAGCACAGCATGAAATTACCGAGAAATCATTTATGGTACAGGTCTTCTTAATTACCTTCTGTATGGCTGTTGGTACATATGTCGGTGAATGGTTCTCTACTATGACTGGTTTTGTGTTACCGGGCTACGTAGGGGCGATGTTTGTAGCTGTAATTGTTCGTAACATTTTAGATCGCTTTAATCCTAATCTAATCAATATGAAAGAGATTAACCTAATAGGAGATATCTCTCTTGGTATTTTCCTATCTATGGCACTGATGAGCATCAAGCTCTGGGAAGTAGCAGACTTAGCCCTTCCATTGTTTGTCATCATATTAGCCCAAGTGATCTTCATCGTATTATTTGCAGTAATCGTCCTTTTCCGTTTGCTAGGAAAAAATTATGATGCAGCCATTATGGTATCAGGTTTCCTTGGTCATGGACTTGGAGCAACACCTAACGCCATGGCCAATATGTCAGCAGTAGTTTCAAAATTTGGGCCATCCCGTAAGGCGTTCTTAGTAGTACCAATCGTTGGTGCTTTTTTGATCGATGTTTTCGGTATGCCAATTATTATTACTACAATTAATTTGTTTAAATAGACAAAATAAAAGCGCAAGCCTTTAAATATCAAAGGTTTGCGTTTTCTTATTGGAATAGGTTATTCAAAATAGGTATCTCGAAGAAACTCCTAGACTTCCAAGTCAAAAACCATCACGTAATATTTTCCAATTAATGTTTGGAGGATTTAAATATTTTATTCTGGGTATCTAATATACTTACGAGTTGAGTTTAGGATGTGATGTTTTTATGTTTGGACTATCTGACCTCTTGTCACTGATTATTTCTGCATTTATCATCTTGCCTGTGGTCGTATTTCTGCGAGAATCCGGTTATTTAATCGTTAGCTGGTTATTCGGAGTAGTAAAACCACGGCTCACAATAGGTTCTGGACCCAGGCTCTTTAAAATTGGAATGATTGATATACGTAAGTATTATCATTTGTATAGCTGGTTTTCCTACGATGACTTAAAGCGTAAAAGTAAGTTTGCTTATGTTAGCATTTATTCTGGACCAATATTGGTTAACCTGATTATTGCCCTCCTCATTAACTTCTTAATTGCCAACGGATGGGCTGCAGAATATAAAACATTTTGGGATCGCTTTGTTTTCTATGCCTTCTATTATTTGTTATTTGATATAGTACCCATGATTACGATTAATGGTAAACCGAACAACGGCATGATTATTTATGAAATGATTCGATACGGAAAGAGAATCGACTTCAACGCAGAATCCTTCCTCCCAGCTACCTCAGATGTGGAGAACGAGTATCATGAACAGATGAAACAAATAGAAGAAATAAAAAAAGAGAGAGAAGAGGAAAAACATAAACACTAAACTATTCACTTTTCTTCTCTCTCAAAAGAACCGATTTAAGATAATCTCTTAAATCGGCTCTTTTTTATATAAAATCGTGTTTATGCATTCTTTATCGTAAATACAGCCTAGCCTAGTAGCTAAGCCTATTTTCTTTATACCTCCCTTAGACGCCTTGCTTTAAGAGCAAGCCCTTGGTTCAGTATCAAGGCACCTATCATTTGAATGACTGTTTTAACAATTACTTGGCCAATAATAGCTGCTGGCACAGCTTCCCACGGTATAAATCCTGCTCCAAGTGGACTCAATCCAACGATTACAAAAACAACAGAATCAAGAAGGCCTCCCACAATCCCACTGTAAAAAACTCTCCACGCCATTGGTAACTTTAAGCGTGTATAGATTTCTGTATCTGCTGTCTCGGCGATTACAAAAGATAAAGCAGATGCTGCCACAATCATTAAAGTATCTCCAAGTGCAAATGATGCAGTCCCTGATAAGAGTAACGCTAAGAAGATAAATAAATATGTTTTAGCTCTACCATATTTATTTTGCACAAGATCTCGGAATATAAAGGTTGCTCCAACAAAAAGCGTCCCCATAGGAACGATAAACATGCCAAACTCTAACGGTGCAAATCTAGCCGTCACCACATTTGCAATAACAATAGATAATAAATAAAATAATATTCTCATTATGCTTCTCCTTTAAATCACTAACTCAGTAAAGGTTAGTAACATTTATATATTCTTTTTTAGCAAGTTCTCGCTTCGTATTTAAATACTCCTCAAGCCCATTTTCACGTAATTTACATGCTGGGCACTCTCCACAACCATCTGCAATAATCCCGTTATAACAGGTTAAAGTTCTTTCTCTCACATACTCAAATACACCAAGTGAATCTGCTAGCTCCCATGTTTGTGCCTTGTTGATCCACATTAATGGTGTATGAATGACAAAGGAACTATCCATTGATAAATTTAAGGTCACATTCATCGATTTAATAAAAACGTCGCGACAATCGGGATACCCACTAAAGTCTGTTTCACAAACCCCTGTCACGATATGCTTTGCTCCTACCTGACTAGCTAAGACACCAGCAAATGAAAGAAAAAGCAGATTTCTTCCGGGAACAAATGTTGAAGGTAGCTCACCATTATCACTTTCTTCAATTTTTATTTCTTCACGTGTCAATGCATTAGATGCAAGCTGATTTAGTAATGACATATCTAGCACATGATGTTCGATGCCAAGCTCTTTTGCTATTTCTTTTGCACAGTCAATCTCTAGGCGATGTCTTTGACCATAATCAAAGGTCACCGCCACCACTTCTGCAAAATTTTCAATCGCCCAGAACAAACAAGTCGTACTATCTTGTCCTCCACTAAATACAATAAGTGCTTTACTCTGTTTCATGTATAAATCTCCTTCACGATGAAAAAACAGCACGCTAAGAGAAGTGCTGTTTTCATCTTAGTTTTTTTAAGAGGGTCGCTAATAACCTCTTCCTTGCTAACAAGGATTTATTTAATTAATTTTCATTTATAAATAAACTTCTTGGAGTAAGAAGTTCCAATTCCATTCCATTTATCGATTATCAATATTTTCAGGATTAAGATCATGGTTCATTAAACGGTAGCTCGCAATCTCCTCATATTTTGTTCCTGGTCGTCCATAGTTGCACCATGGATCAATAGAGATGCCACCACGTGGTGTAAATTTCCCCCAAACCTCAATATATCTAGGGTCTAGCAGTTTGATTAAATCATTCATAATAATATTCACACAATCCTCGTGGAAATCACCATGGTTTCTAAAGCTAAATAAATATAGCTTCAGCGATTTACTTTCCACTATTTTTTTATCCGGGATGTATGAAATATACATAGTGGCAAAATCAGGTTGTTGCGTTATTGGACATAGACTCGTAAATTCTGGACAATTAAACTTCACAAAATAATCTCGATCAGAATGGAGATTGTCCACTGATTCTAATACTTCAGGCGCATAGTTAAATGCATATTGTACTTTCTGATTTCCTAATAAGGTCAAATCTTCTAATCCTTCAGCTGACTTACGGCCAGACATAAAAAAACCCCCTTGAAAAGTAATACCAAATCTTTTCAAGGAGAGGCTGAGACATTTTCTATAAAACTTTACAGGATTAAAACAAAAAAGCCATGTCCAGTTATGGACATGGCGTGTTCGTCATGTATCCATAGTTTTTTATAGAGGGTATCTGCTATGAACCTCTCCTGAAAAATTTCAGGTATTTATCTAAAAAAATAATATAATACGTGGCGATAAATGTCAAATTGAAAAATAACACTTTTTGGGCTCGTTATTAGATAGGACGGAAATTAATGAAACATTAGCGACTAACTAATTGTGGCGTCGTGTTACGTATCAAATAATCAAATGATCCAAGTGCAGCGGTTGCCCCTGAACCCATTGAAATGATGATTTGCTTGTATACCGTGTCCGTACAGTCACCTGCTGCAAAAACGCCAGGCATGCTTGTTGCGCCATGCTTATTAATAATGATTTCGTTATTTTGATTTAAATCAATTATACCCTTTAAAAATTCTGTGTTCGGTAGAAGACCAATTTGTACGAAAACCCCTTGTAGCTCAATATGCTCTTCTTTACCAGACACAACATCCAAATAAGTTAACCCGTTCACTTTATCTGTACCTGTAATTTCTTGTGTTAAGGCATTTGTTAAAACTGTTACATTAGATAGAC
>NZ_JBAEAP010000172.1:0-8325 GCF_056205495.1 Psychrobacillus sp.
CTTTTTGCGTACTTGTCATTAAGTCTTTCCATTTAAAAAGGCATTAAGAAATGAATTCTTAATGCCTTTAAAGGTTTAATTACATTTTTTCTGGAGCAGATACACCAATTAGTTTCAATGCATTTGCAATCGTTTGACGTGCAGATGTCACTAATGCTAGACGTGCTTCTGTAAGAGGTACATTGTCTGCATTTAATACTTTGTCTGCATTGTAGAAGCTATGGAATGTTGCTGCAAGCTCTTGGATATAGGTTGCCACACGGTGAGGTGCACGAAGTTTTGCAGCGTCTGCAACCACTTGTGGGAAGTCACCAATTTTTTTCAATAGATCTAATTCTTTTTCGCTTTGCAATACATCCAAGGAGTCAGTAGAAGCCTTCATGCCTTGTGTTTCTGCCGAGCGTAAAATAGAGCAAATACGAGCATGTGCGTATTGTGCATAATAAACTGGGTTTTCATTTGATTGTGAAACAGCTAAATCTAAGTCAAAGTCCATGTGAGAGTCACCTGAGCGCATACCGAAGAAATAACGAACTGCGTCTAGTCCTACTTCTTCTACAAGCTCACGCATCGTTACCGCTTTACCTGTGCGCTTACTCATTTTCATCTTTTCGCCGTCTTTATACAACTGAACCATTTGAATAACAGATACTTCTAGTTTTTCACGGTTATATCCAAGTGCTTCAAACGCAGCTTTCATACGTGGGATATATCCGTGATGGTCTGCTCCCCAAATATTAATAAGCTGATCAAAACCACGAGCTAGCTTATTCTCATGGTAAGCGATGTCTGGTAATAAATACGTGAATGAGCCGTCACTTTTGATAAGTACACGATCCTTGTCATCTCCGAATGTAGTAGAGCGTAACCAAGTTGCCCCCTCTTCTTCAAAAATATGACCATTTTCACGTAATTTGTTTAACGCAATATCAATTTTACCGCCTTCATATAAGGAAGTTTCAGAGAACCAGTTATCAAAGTTTACACGGAAGTCTGCTAAATCCTTTTGAAGCTTCGCCAATTCTACCTTCAAACCGTGAGTACGGAATGCTTGGAAACGCTCCTCATCTGACATATGGACAAATTTGTCTCCGTGCTCTTTCACAATGTCAGCTGCAATATCGATAATATCTTGACCACGATAACCATCTTCAGGCATTTCCTTTTCCATACCTAATGCTTCAAAATAACGCACTTCAATAGAAACGGCTAAATTATTGATTTGATTTCCTGCATCGTTTATATAATATTCACGAGAAACATCGTAGCCAGCAAAGTCTAATACGTTACATAAAGAATCTCCAACAGAAGCTCCACGTGCATGCCCTAAATGTAAATCACCTGTTGGGTTGGCAGAAACGAATTCTACTTGAATTTTTTCGTTACTACCAGATGCTGTGCGGCCGTAGTTTTCTTTTTCTGAAAGTACTGCTTTTACTACATCCTGCAAGTAATCTTTACGTACAGTAATGTTCATGAAGCCTGGTCCAGCGATGTCTACTTTCTCCATCATTGTTCCGTCCATATTAAGGTTTTCAATAATTGCCTCTGCGATTTGACGAGGGTTTTTCTTCGCAATTTTAGTTAATTGCATAGCAATGTTTGTTGCATAGTCACCATTTGCTTTATCTTTTGGTGTCTCAAGATGAACTGATGGCAGTTGCTCCTCGGTTACAAGCTCTGCTTTAAGGATTGCTTGCTGCAAAGCTTCCTTAATGGATTGTTGGACTTTTTCTACTGCATTCATTTTATTCCGCCTCCGTATATGTTAGTTCTAATTTATATGTACCGACCACTTCTTCGTCCACTATAAGCTCATAATGTACTAGGAATTGACCATCTGTGAATTGCAATTTCTTTGTATTGGTTGTAATCATGAATGTGCCGTAGCCTGTGTCATAGCTACCGGTCTGCTGTTCTCCTCTTTGAAATGGCAGGCGCATTTTGACACCACCACTTCTAAGTATTAACGCAGATTCAGCATTTAATTTTACTGTTGTTCGAACTACCTTTTCGTTCTGTACTTCCTCATAAACTAAATAAGGCTGCTCTCCCTTTAAGGTTAGAACGCCAGATGTACGAATGTCAAAGGATTCTTTTTTAGACTTCGGGTGTTGGATTGTTGATCGCAACCGAACAGTAACTTGTTTTTTTAATGGTTCAGACATGGACTTCATCCTTTAGATCAATATTAAAAGTTTATTTATGTAAAAATATAACCTTCATATTATAGCTTAAAAGCAGCTTAAGTTACAACGTTTCTCTCTATTTCTAACGTAAGCCATCCAAAATTTCTTCTAATTCACCTATAAACCAGATATCTTTTTTATAAGCATTTCCAGCTTCGTCTCTTGTACTTTCTTCAAAGCCTAATGTTTTCATATTTTGTGGAATATCTAATCTCCAAGGGTGGCTTTTTTCTTTGCTCAAAGGAATCCATTTTTGAGAATCATTGTTTCGATTAAAGAACTGTTTGAAGTATGATTCTTCCGCAAACATTATGATTTGAGCATCAAATAATGCTTTAAAATCAATATAAACAACTACTCGATAGTACCCTAAAGAATTTGACTTCTTTTCAATTAAATGAACAGCCTGTTTCAATAAGGTTTGAACACAGGTCTTCTTTACTCCTATGGGCGTTCTGTTTGAATCGATAAACCCTTCTGAAGTTGGTAAATGGAGATGCCAATATCCATTATAAAAGTCCGAGGGAAATTCAAAGGTTTCCTCCAAAATTCTTTTTATCATATTTCTAGTTTTTCTTCTTATTCCTCTTTGTTTCTTATTAGACATGTTTGACTCCTCTCTTTTTTCTATTCATTCGGTTCACCTTTTTAATTACAAGTAATATCAACAAGCCCATTGTATTACTTTGTCTATTCTTCCCCAGACTTTTATATTCACTTCATTGTTTTAAAAAATATCCTAAAAAAAGCTCTTAAAATTTTACTGGTTGTAAAATTTTAAGAGCTTATCTAATTCCATTTTTTATTACATAGGACTTGGCATTCTCCTGCGCACTGCTCGTCGCGGTAACATCTAGTGATTACTTTCTATTTAACCCATCCTAGTAGCATTTCGCGTATGAGCTTCGACGCAGTGTTCGCTGTTTGGCTTCCGCTTCACTTCGTTCAGCTCCGCAGTAACATTCAGTATCTATTTTCTATTCTAATTTTGCTTTTAAAATTAGATAAATTTCTACCATGGGCTCTCTGTTTGCTCCTGCGCACTGCTCGTCGCAGTAACAGTTAGAGATGACTTTCTACTTTATCCAACCTAAGATCATTTCTCTTAGTAGCTTCGACGCAGTATTCGCTGTTTGCTCCGATTGGTCGTAGATTGGGGCTACTTCTACTAGGTCGAAGCCTACTACGTTGACGCCTGAGTTTGCGATTGCGTGGATGGAGGCTAGTAGTTCGCGGCTTGTGATTCCTCCGCAGTCTACTGTTCCTGTACCAGGTGCATGCGCTGGGTCCAATACGTCAATATCAATGGTTACATAAACAGGGCGCCCTTCAAGTGTTGGTAGTACTTTTTTCAAAGGCTCCAGCACTTCGAACTTGGCGATTTGCATTCCATTTTCTTTTGCCCAATCGAACTCTTCCTTCATTCCAGAACGGATTCCAAATGAGTAGACGTTTTTAGGTCCTATATGTTCTGCAATTTTACGGATTGGAGTGGAGTGAGATAGTGGCTCTCCCTCATACTCCACGCGTAAATCTGTATGTGCATCCATATGAATGATAGCCAAGTTATCATATTTGTTCGCCACGGTCTTCATCACTGGCCAAGAGACTAAATGCTCTCCGCCCATACCGACTGGAATTTTGCCGTCCTGCAAAAGCTGGCGAATGAATCCTTCGATTAAGTCTAGACTTTTCGCAGCATTCCCAAATGGAAGTGGGATATCTCCTGCATCGAAATAGTTTACATCATCTAGTTCTCTATCAAGATATGGAGAATATTCCTCTAGACCAATAGATACTTCACGAATACGCTGGGGACCGAAGCGAGATCCAGGACGATAGCTTACCGTCCAGTCCATCGGCATACCATAAATGACAGCCTGTGCTTCATCGTAATTCTTCTTACTTTTAATAAATACGTTGCCTGAGTATGCTTCATCGAATCTCATTGGCTTACTCTCCTGCAAGGTCTTTCACAAATTTCGGTAAAACGAACGCCGCTTTGTGAAGTTCTTTTGTGTAATACTTCGTGTCTATATCGAAGAATTGCTCATCTGGAACTTGCAGTGGATCATATTTTTTAGATCCAATTGTAAAGCACCATAGACCACTTGGATATGTTGGGATATTAGCCAAATACATATTTGTAATTGGGAATATTTCCTTCACATCTTTTTGTACTTGGCGGATTAAATCTGCCTTAAACCAAGGGTTGTCCGATTGTGCAACGAACAATCCGTCTTCTTTTAAGGCTTTAGAGATTCCAGCATAAAAGCCCTTCGTAAATAGATTTACTGCAGGTCCTACTGGTTCTGTTGAATCTACCATAATGACATCGTACTCATTTTCAGACTCAGCAATATGCATAAACCCGTCTCCAACTTGTACATCTACTCTTGGGTTTTCTAATTCACAAGCAATCTCTGGTAAATATTTTTTTGAGTACTCAATTACTTTTCCATCTATATCAACTAATGTCGCTTTTTTAACCTTCGGATGCTTCATAATCTCTCGAATTACTCCACCGTCTCCCCCTCCAACCACTAATACATTTTCTGGGTTAGGGTGCGTGAATAAAGGAACGTGTGCAACCATTTCATGATAAACAAACTCGTCCTTTTGGGAAGTCATAACCATGCCATCTAAAAAGAGCATGTTACCCCATTCCTCTGTTTCAGCCATTTCCAACAGTTGAAAATCCGTTTGTTCTGTATGAAGTGTGCGTTTCACCTTCATTGTGATGCCAAAGTTCTCGGTTTGCTTTTCTGTAAACCAAAATCCAGCCATTTATCTATCTCCTTCCAATATATGATTCTTTTACTTTACCTAAAAAGTAAATACAAAGAAAGTATAGTGGTTTTTGGCAAAAGTGCAATAGTTTTTTAATTCTCGGTTTAATTTGTTTCTATAGTTCTCATACTGTTAAAAACACAGGTGAGAACGGGGTTGATTTTTTGAAGCGCGCGCAATATAAAAAGAAGACTACTCGAAATAAAAGATTAAAAAGAGTTCTCCTAATCGGAATAGCTGCTAGCTGTGCATTTTTAAGTGCCATAGTCACTCTTCGAATATATGCGCAAATAGTTGGCGCACCGATTATTCAGGTTCCAATTTCCTCTGTATACTTAGACAATCAAGGTAACGTCATCGGAGATCGTTTTAATGAGCAGCGTAGGTACTGGATATCACTAGATGAAATGTCTCCCTTCATTCCACAAGCAACTATTTCCGTGGAGGACCAGGAGTTTTACGAGCATAATGGCTTTGATTACTCTCGAATTGCTTCCGCTCTACTAAAGGACGTAAAGGCAGGAAAAAAAGTTGAAGGTGCCAGCACTATTACTCAGCAATATGCACGTAATGTGTTTTTAACCCACGATAAAACATGGACAAGAAAAATAAATGAGGCATTATATGCTTATCGCTTAGAAATTTTTTATGAAAAGGATGAGCTTCTAGAAGGGTATTTGAACACTGTCTATTTTGGACATGGCATGTACGGGGTAGAGGCTGCAAGTCAATATTACTTTGGGAAAAGTGCTAAGTCTTTAACTTTAGGAGAATCCGCTCTTTTAATGGGTATTCCAAAAGGGCCGACCCACTATTCTCCAATTGTGAACGAAGAAAAGGCCGTTAATCGTCAAAAGCTAATATTACAATTAATGAACAATCAGCAATTCATTACTTCAGAACAAAAGGAACGTGCAAACCTAGAACATTTAGCTCTAAAGACAGAAGAATCAAGAGTAGCCAAAAAGACAGCACCTTATTTCTTAGAGGAAGTTTGGAAGGAAGCTACAAAAATAGTAGAGAGTAAAGGACGTCGCATTGAAGAAGGTGGATGGACGATTACTACTACGTTAAATAAACAGCATCAGCAGGTGGCAGAAGAAACTATTGAAAAGTGGATGCCTAAAGGTGAGCTGCAAATTGGGTTCGTTAGTATGGAGCCCAAAACAGGTTATATAACAGCTATGGTTGGAGGAAGAAGCTTTACGGAAAGTCCCTTTAACCGAGTTACACAGGCAAAAAGACAAACCGGCTCAACAATCAAGCCTTTACTGTTTGCAGCAGCGCTAGAAAATGGCTTCTCACCTCTTACTTACTTGAAAAGTGAGCGAACGATTTTCACCTATGACAATGGACGAAGAGAATATGAGCCTAAAAATGTAAATGGAGAGTTTGCTAATCATCCAATCTCCATGGCGCAAGCCTTAGCAATCTCCGACAATATATATGCAGTGAAAACATTGGAGCATATCGGCTATAAACCGTTTGAACAACTGGTGGATCGCTTTAATATCAACATGAAGGTCGATCAAACACCCGCTACCGCGTTAGGTACACCAGAGGCGTCCTTACTAGATATGACGAAGGCTTACAATACGATATCAGATAAAGGAATCCAAATGAAACCAACGTATATTACGAAAATCTCAGACAATGAGGGGAAAGTTATATATGACATCAGTGAGGAGAAACGAAAAGGCAAGAAAGTATTGTTAGAAGAAGATGCTTTCTTATTATCCCATTTGATGACTGGAACTTTTGATCCTACGTTTAATGACTACTCTCCTGCCACTGGTATTAGTATACGGGCAAAGCAAACACGTCCTTACGCAGCAAAATCGGGCACAACGAATACAGATCAGTACCTAATAGGCTTTTCTCCACAGCTAACAGCTGGAGTTTGGAATGGCTATGACCAAGGCAAGGCAGTGAGTGATGCAGAAGCGAAGCAGGTAACGAAGCAAGTATGGATTGAATTCATGGAGCAAGTGCATCGTGGCCTACCCGAAGAGCCATTTATCGCCCCCGCAGGTGTACGTGGGGTTATCGTAGATATAGAAACAGGAGGACTTGCAACTTCTGATTGTGAAAAGCAACGCCTTGTTTATCTGAAGGAAAAGGATATCCCAACTAAGCTTTGTACAGATCCACGACTAAAACAGCACACATTCGAGGATTTATCGGAAGAACAAAAAGAAGAAGAGTCCTGGTCCATCTTCCCATTCAACTTCTTCGGAAACTAAGCATTTAAAGTTAAAAGCTTTTTAAATAATAAAGTAGAATTGATTTCCGCTCTGTCGGACGCTTTCCGTGGGGTGAGCGATAAGCCATCACCCATCGCTAACGCGCGTGGTTGTGATGTCTTATCTGTCTCACTCATCCCACAGGAGTCCCCGCCTGCCGCTACAATCAATCTTATAAATTGTTCGTGTTTTAAGTGGTAAATTGCTATTTATTAAATTGATAATTTTTAAAAAATTGAGCTAGGGAAAATAACCCCAAGCTCAATTTACTTTTATATTATTTTTAGCAAAGATCAGTTAGTTTTTTCATTTAACTTTTAAAAACGTGGAATCGGCAACTTGATTTAAAGTTTTTACTTCTTTTAAAGCAGTTGATAGCTTGCAAAAAAATCTCTCCATTGTAGTTGTTTGGAGTGGAGGCGGCGACTCCTGGGGGGAATAGCGCGAGCTGAAAGCCCCGCAGGAGCAAAGGGACGAGGAGATTGAAGCCGTGCCCCCGGAAAGCGTCCGCCGTAACGGAAAACAACTACATTTTATTTTGAGGTCTTTAAATTTTTCGTGTTTTCCATAAGAATAGCAGCCATTTGAAATTGATTTCGCATTATTAATAATCTCTACCTTAAACATAGCCTAAAATTTAAAAGGCCTTTCATCTCCCTAAAGAGACGAAAAGCCTTTTCTTAGTATAATTTTCTGTTTGAAGTTGGAATGATTTGGATTGGGTTTCACAAACCTTCCAGCCCATCTCATACTCATTTAACTAAGTGTCCTAGCATTACTGTGAAGTAAGCTTTAAGTAAATTGTACTTTCTTTTTTCAATTAATTCAACCGTCTAATCGGACTATGTTGTAATTAATTCACTCAAAAATTATTTTAATATTATATTTCTAAATCTTGATGCAGCTTTTGTTCGCTTTGTTCCCACATTTGAGGATTGTGAGATTGTAAAAATTCCTTCAAGATTTCTTTTGACCGATCGTCCATAAAATCAACTAAAATTTGACGCTTCATGGACTTATCCATTCGATTTACATGGTCAGCCAAAATCTTATAGCCACGTCGCTTCTCTCGATTTACTACCATCTCACAAGCAGCTACGCCT
>NZ_JBAEAP010000173.1:0-1875 GCF_056205495.1 Psychrobacillus sp.
AGGCAGAGACACTAGTGTCCCTGCCTTTTATAGTCTATGCAAATAAGCAAAAATTTATAAGAGTTACCTCAAGGCTATAGCTCTAAAGGTATTCCCTTTATTTTAAATCGTTTCTTTATAGACTACGTACCACTCTTCTTCTTTTTGTAGAATGTTGGTGCCTACCCAGCCTGCTTTAAGTAGCTTTTGCTGTCCCTCTATGTCAGACATTTTTATATTCATCTGATTTTCACCAAATACAATATAGTCATTTTCGTCGAGCCTCTTGTAAAATATGTAACGTAGCATATTGTCATACTTACGTTTCAACGCTTTAATAACCATTCCTTGACTAAGCTTGTCCTTCAAGCTAGCAAAGTTAAATGGAGCTACTGTCGCACAAATGTAGATGTACGGAGAATCCTGCAGGAGCTCCATTACTAGATCTGCTAGTTTTCTTTGAAGACCGTAGCCTCGATATTCTGGATGGACATTTGTAATTTCCTGATAAACCACATCACCTAATTCTGCTTCGGAAAGACCGATATCATATCCTAGATGATGCTCATCCATTACCGGGATTGCAAGGGTACGAAACGCAATTAGCTCCTCACCAGCAAATACCCCCACCATTAATCGATGTTTAAGAGAGTCTTCAAATTCCTCTTTTGTCAGAGGCTGTAAAAACTCTTTGTTCTCTAAGTGTTGAAGAACAACGCTCTGTAACGCTAAAATTTGTTCCATGTTGCTCGTTGTTAATTCTCTAGCTGGATAATCTTTTTCCCCTAGACTGACAGTCCATTCTTTCATTGACACACTTCCTCTTACTTCATGACTTTTACGGAGAACTCGGTTAACTCTTTTAACATATTTTCATCCACATCAATTCCTAAACCTGGGCGCTCATTAAGTTTAATAAATGGGACATCATAGCGTAAATTTCCAACGTCCTTCGAGAATTTAAGTGGGCCGGTCAATTCGACACTCGTAAATACTTTTTTAGAAAATGCTACATGAAAACCTGCTGCTGAACCAATGGAAGACTCCACCATTGAGCCAATCTGGCATTCAAGTCCAGCCATTTCTGCCATATGAGCGAGCTTCATAGCAGGATATATACCGCCACATTTCATCAGCTTGATATTCACCTTATGCGCGGCTTGTTTTTCTATTAATTCACGCATGTCTCGTATTCCTCTCAACCCTTCATCCATCATGAGGGGAGTACTAGTTTTTGCCTTGACCTCCACCATGCCATTGAAGTCATCTGCCATAACAGGCTGCTCTAGCCAATCTAATCCTATATGCTCCAGCTGACGCATGGCAGAAATCGTGTTGGCACTGTTCTTCCATCCCTGGTTTACGTCCACTCGGATAGCAATCCCATTACCCACTTTTTCTCTAACGGCTTGGATTCGTTGTACATCAGAAGGCACTTCTGTTCCTACCTTCATTTTAAACGAAGTATAGCCCTCTTTGATACGTTTTTCTGCTTCCTCTGCCATAGACTCTGGTGATCCTATGCTAAGTACATGAGTAACCGGAAACTTTTCGTGATAACGCCCACCTAACAATTGGTATACAGGTACGCCTAGTTTTTTACCAACTACATCGTAACAAGCAATATCTAAGGCTGCTTTAGCTGCTGGAGCTTGATAGACTGCCTTATCCATTTTTTCATGCAGTCGCTCAAATTCCATTGGATTTTCTCCAATCAACGCCGGTGCTAATGTATTTTTCAGCATCGCATAAGTGCTCTCCCACGTTTCCCCTGTCACATGCTCGTCAGCTACTGCCTCCCCATACCCAATGAAACCATCTTCTGTTGTTAGCTTAACTATGATCGAAGGCATATCCTCGTATGTATGATAGCTGATGATAAATGGGTCAATTAAT
>NZ_JBAEAP010000174.1:0-4254 GCF_056205495.1 Psychrobacillus sp.
AAAAAAACATCAGCACTTCGCTGATAGAGTTGACAAGACAATTTTCCGTTCGCTACATAGAATTGCATAAAAGTGTGACAGGGCGGTAATGCCATATCATCGACCTCAGATGGATTCCAAGCAGTAATGATATGTCGTCTGGAATCAGGGTTCTTTTGTAATCCATCGATCAAATTCGCAAGCTGATCAATCGTTTCACCGTTTTTGCCAGGCCATGAGCGCCATTGTCTACCATAGACAGGACCAAGGTCTCCAAATTCTTCTGCGAAAGACTCATCAGATAGAATGTTGTCACAGAAAACCTTCATTTGTTGATCCACCAAAGCCTTAAATTCAGGATCCTTCGAAGCTCGTACACCAAAGTTTGTCATATCTGGACCATTATATGTATCACTATTTACCCACTTTTCAAATGCCCATTCATCCCAAATATGGTTATTGGCCTTAATCAAGGTTTTAACGTTGGTATCTCCCTTTAAAAACCACAATAATTCACTTACTATCAAGCGAAAAGCAGTTTTTTTAGTAGTCATAAGAGGAAATCCCTTTGAAAGGTCAAAACGCATTTGATAACCAAAAACACTTTTTGTTCCCGTTCCTGTTCTATCGCCTTTTTCAATCCCATGTTCCATAATGTGCTTACATAAATCTAAGTATTGTTGCATTTGCTTGCTCCTTTCCTTTTATAGCAAAAAAGCTCTCATCTAGGAGAGCCATTTAGGTGGGGTGTTCTTAGACCAATAAATTTCACCTAAAGCATAATGCTTTGAATATTTATCCTCTGCTAGGTGATAATGAAAATTAAAGTAGTAACCATCTAGCGGTTTTTTATCTGTTCTTACATGAAAACGCATCAAATCTTTTTTTGTAGTTTCATCAAAAATATGGAATATTTTTTCGTAGTATTCTCCAGAAGGCTGTTCTGTTATAGCTAGATTAGCTGCTTTTTGATCGTCAACAGAAACCAATGTTGTATTAATTGCCTCTTGAATTCTAGGGAAAATAACTTCATCAAACTCATTTTGAATAACAGGGCCAATTCTAGCCCCAAACTTAATGTACGCTTGTTCTTTAGCGGCCAAAGTAATCTTTTCACTGTAGTCAATGGATTCTTTAAGACTAACCTGGTCATACTCTACTGTATGCTTCTCTGCAGAGACGGACTTCATCGGCACTTTGCTCTCTAACAGTTGCTCCCAAATAACATGGTTAGGTGAGATCAGTCCAAATGTTAGAAATGCCACAGTAATAATAATCGATTTTTGGAACCATTTTTTCATGTTTAATCACCTTCAATTATGTACAATTTAGTAAAAGCAATATTATAAACATATACGAAATCGAGAACAAAAGGTTTCATCTTCCTAGTATTCATTGTACAATAAAAAGGGTAAACAATCAGTAGTTTTTTAAACTAAGGAGGAAATTCTTATGAGCACAGATATTATCATTGGAATCGGATTTTTATTTTTATTAGGTTATTTAACTTCTTTAAACTTCACGCACTGATTTAAAAGTAAATAGTTCATTATTCTAAAACAAAGAGGGAAGCGACTTGTATAGTCACTTCCCTCTTTGTTTTATACTTCAATTATTCCGTAATGAAACTTGGAACTTAGTCTTCTTAGTCGGGTAAAACCAAAATCCTCAAACATAGGAGAGCGGAAATGCGCCTTTAAAACAACACGTTTCTTGGCAACTCGCTTCGCTTGCTCAACCCACTCTGTATAAAGGGTTCCAATAGCTCCTATTTTTCTAAGGGCTTGAAAATTATTAGACTCGGCAATTTCCTCTTCAAACATCGGATCCATGTATACAACGTCAAATGAGTTATCCTTTAACGTTTTTAAATAGTCTACTGCATCTTTATGAATCACTTGAATTCTTCGCATGGAATTTTCTAATTCACTAAAATCCGTTTCATAGCTTTTTAATCCTCGATTAATAATATATGCAATCATCTTTTCCTTCTCTAGTGCAACTACTTTTCCTGGTTCTCCTACTGTATAAGCAGCAATTAAACTATCAGAACATAAACCAGCTGTAGTATCTAAAAACCTTTCCCCAAACTTTAACCCTGTTGCTTCAAGAAAAGGGTCTTTTTCCGCTTTTAACAGCCTTTTTAAACGAAAGGCTGCAGAATTTGGATGAAAGAAAAAAGGATTCGTGGAACCATATGCAAAAAACTCCAGCCTATCTTTACCAACTACTAAAACATCGGCTAACTGCTCGTTTTGTATTTTTTCCACTGACTTTTTCTTTCGGTCTATGAAGTTTATACATAAATCAGCAGCTATATCTTTTGCTACCCGAGTATATTCCGGATTCGTTCTTCCAGCAGTCGTTATAACTGTTTTCATTTAAGCAATTATGTCAGTGAGAACACCTGTCAGGTGGTCTTTGATTGTTTCCATAGAGTTACTTTCAATTTGCTCTCTAGGGATAAAATAAGCTAATTCTCCATCCTTCCATATAGCAATGGAAGGTGAACTTGGTGGGACTTCACTAAAATAATCTCTCATAGTAGCAGTCGCCTCTTGATCTTGTCCTGCAAAAACAGTAACAAGGTGATCTGGTTTCTTTGGTAATTCACCAATCGCTTCAGTAACAGCAGGTCTTGCGAGACCCGCTGCACAGCCACATACCGAGTTAATCACTATTAATGACACACCTTCTTCTTTCATATGCTCATGCACTTGATCAGGTGTAGTCAGCTCTTTAAAACCTGCATTCGTCAGCTCACTTCTCATTGGTTTAACTACTTGCTTCATATATTCATCATATGCGTTCATCTCTTCGCCCACTTTCACGTATGTTCAATTACCCATTCTTAAAGGGTATTCTATTTTCTATTCTACTTTTGTTTAAGTTTTTTTTCACTCATTTTTACTTATAGTACATTAACCTCTAGATAGTCTAGTACTATATTCCCTTAGATCCTTTATTTTTAAGGCTATGTTAAGAGTAGGGTTGATTTATAATGCAAAGAAATCTTTAAGTCAGAGAGTAGAATTGATTTTCGCCTCAGCCGGACTCTTTCTGCGGGGTTGTGATGTCTTATCTGTCTCACTCATGCCGTGGAGTCGACGTCTGGCGCTCCAATCAATAAAATTTGAACGTCTTTAGCATCGATAAAGGGTTAATCAATTTTACTCGCATACACAAAGCTGAAAAACTGTCACTAATCCCATTTCATCATCTATTTATGCTCTTAATAGCCATTTGAATGTTCCTTTTTTTAATTTCAGTCACTATAAAAAAGAATTGTTAGTCATAATCAACCGATAACTTCAACAAAGCTATTTTTTAAATAGACATTTTTGGGAGCCAGTTCATTTGTACGAATATAAAATAGCTGCTACATAGCATTAATTAATCTTGTTTCTCTTAAAATAGGGAAAATAGAATTATTTTAGAATACTGAAATACTTTTATTTAGTGAAAGAAAATTAACTATGTTACTATTAAAATGAATGTATATCGACTTTTTTTGACATTTTTCAACATTTGCTCATCTATATGGATGACTAAGCATTAGCATAAACTAACTCGTATCCGTTCAAGATAAGTCTAATGATTTATGTATACATTTTAGAACTTTACGATGGATCTGCTACCTCGTAATTCAAAACAACTAGATGAGGGGCGAAATAAATTGATGAAACTAAATGAGCTACTATCTACAATCGAGATTATTCCAACTCAAAAGACACAGAATATTCAAGTAAACGGGATTGCTTTTAATTCTAAAGACATTCAAGAAGGTTATTTGTTCGTCGCTATTTCAGGGACTCATACAGATGGACATACGTATATTGAGGATGCTATTACGAACGGGGCTATTGCCGTGGTCGGGGAACAGGAATTACACTTAAATGAGGTTCCATACTTTCAAGTAAAAGATGCTAGAAAAGCATTAGCCTATCTTGCTAAAACTTTTTACCAAAATCCAACTAATAACAAAACACTTATTGGGATTACTGGAACAAACGGTAAAACTACTACCTCCTATATGATCAAACATATACTCGAGAGCCAAGGAATCTCCTGTGCTGTATTCGGTAGTATTTCAATTATTATTAACAACGAGGAATATTCTTCTACTCATACGACATTAGATCCTCTGACTTTCCACGAACTTGCTGCAAAGAGCAAGGACCAAGTAATTATTATGGAAGTTTCTTCCCATGGTCTAGTGCAACAACGTGTAACAGGTCTTGAATTTGATTATTGTATTTTTACAAATATAGAACA
>NZ_JBAEAP010000175.1:0-4426 GCF_056205495.1 Psychrobacillus sp.
TAATTTCCCTCGTTATTCGTGATGTCATTTAAAAAGAGTGTAGACAAAGCCAAAATACGAGACTTTGTCTACACTCTACTAGCTATTAAGGCTTTATAAAATTTTGAGTGTAATAAGGAATGGAGCCATGTGTCCATTTCACAAAGTAGACACCCACTCCTACATGGGTGTAGGCAGTGTTTATTACATTTTTTCGATGACCTAGTGAATTCATTAATGCTTCATGAGCAAAATATGGGTCCGTGTATCCCATCGCAATATTTTCTCCGGCATTTCTAAATTGTACGCCGCCTTTTTCTAAACGGTCAAAAGGTGACTCACCTTTAAGATTATTATGATTAAAATAATCGTTCTTGCCCATATCTGCACTATGCTTGCGCGCTACATCCGCTGCCTTTGGAGCCGATTGTAAAACTTGAACGCCATGAGCTTTTCTTTCTGCATTGATTAAATCAAATAAAAGATTCTCATAACCTGTTTCTAGTGTTGTAGACTTTTTGGGATATAAATTTGGATTATTGTTTATTAGTTGGTAGTCTACTAAGTAAATAGCTGAGATTTTATTGTCATTATGGACGTCTATGAAGAAGTTTGCTTCATATTTTGGTGTCGCGTAAGTAATAATCTCTACTGGGTACGTATTTCCACTTGTTTCATAGCTTTTACCAAATTTGTTCTCGAGCTGACTGATTGTATTGGAAACGGAAATTCCGTTAACTTGAAAGCTTTTATCCTTTGTATATAAAGAAGATATTTTATTGCTAAGTGTACTGATCGCATAAAATTTGTCGTAATTGTTATGGTATATCCCAGTAATTGCTCCAAATTCGTTAGCGACAGTTTTCTTCGCAGCACCGAGCTTATTAGTGACTGTTGAAATGGAATCGCCAATCATAAAAGAAGTGGTCGGAGCAGGTGTGCAATTTAATTGGCTAAGTTTAGATTTAGATGGTGTTTGATAAAGAATCGATGCATCGTCCTTAATTACTAATCCGCCACCAAGGTGATAATATGTTGACTTGTTAGCATAGACTCGATAATTATCTCCAGGCTTTACTGTTCGGAATGTTTCAAAGTTGCCATTATTGTTTTTATAAATCGTTGTCGGCTGTTGGATAAGCACTCTACCAATCTGTCCTTTTTTCAGCTCAACGCCATCCCAAGTGACTTTATCTGGACAATCAGCTGCAAAAGTAATTGCAGGAGCAATACTTAAGCCGAATAGTAACATAAGTAAAATTGAGAATTTTTTCATCTTTTTCCATCACTCCTCTACCTAATTATAAATCAAACGACATCAAACTCCAAAAATACTTTTTCGACAATGTCGATTTTTGCTTGGCCGTTTGTTATTTCTGTTACCCACTCTAAAAATTTTAACTCATCTTCGGCTTTGGTGTATACATATATTTCCACTAAAACTGCGTAAGCAATATCCTTTAGAGGATAGACTGAATTTCTAATTTCATTTTCAACTTTTCCTAGCCATGTATAATCTATAGAAATTTTCATTAAATGATGGAGCTGACATTCTACTTCTCCTGCTGCCTCGATGCCTTCCGTAGTCGCTTTACTATAAGCCCGAATAAGGCCACCACCCCCAAGCTTAATGCCTCCAAAGTACCGTGTAACTACTACGACAGTATCTTTAAGTGCTCTTTTCTTAAGGACTTCAAGCATCGGAACCCCAGCAGTACCACTTGGTTCGCCATCGTCATTCGCTTTTTGAATGTGATCATGCTCGCCAATTATGTATGCAGAACAGTTATGATTAGCATCTTTATGCTTTTGTTTGATACTATTAATAAAATCTTGTGCTTCTTCTTCTGATTCAGCGCGTTGTATATAAGTTATAAATCGGGACTTTTGAATAATAATTTCACTTTGTGCGTATCCCTTAATTGTTTGATAATTGTTTCTCATAATAAATTTCCCTCCTAAATGCTTTGAAACATACTTGTAAACTAATTTTAATTTAATTTTAGTTAATTAGTGCTATAATAGAATTTGTCAGTAAAAATGAATGAAGACTCATGTTAAATGTCTAAAGGAGAAAAAACAGATGACGAACAAGAATCTTGAATTGCAATCGTTAGATGTTATTTTCGATCGAATGGTCGAAGTAATGGATCATTCGAAAAAGGATATATTTATTATAAGCGAACAAAGTCGTCAAAGCTTCGAGGAAATGAAAGTTGAGTTAGAAATAATTCGCGGAAGCATTGAGGCTGTCATTCTGGAAGGAGACTCGCTTGAGGCAAAGTCGAGACTTGCTCGTAATAGATTAGCAGAGGTTTCGAAGAATTTTAACTCATACGATGAACCGCAAGTACGTAGCGCTTACGAAAATGCAAATGAGCTTCAAATTAATCTTTTAATCAAACGTAATGAAGAAAAACAACTGAGACAGCGTAGAGATGAACTAGAAAGAAGGTTGCAAGGACTATTAGAAATGATAGAACGTGCAGACCAGCTTGTCAATCAAGTCAACATTGTCATCAACTATCTTACTTCAGATTTAAAGGAAGTGGGAGAAGCACTTGAAAACGCAAAAATTAAACAGGATTTTACACTGAAAATTATTGAAGCACAAGAAGAAGAAAGAAAACGCCTTTCACGAGAAATCCATGATGGTCCTGCCCAAATGCTAGCAAACGTGTTACTAAGAACTGATTTAATCAATCTTACGTATCAGCAGCGTGGTGGAGAAGAGGCCATGAAGGAAATTATCGAATTGAAGAGCACTGTGCGCGAAGCACTTTCGGAGGTACGTCGCATTATCTATGACTTACGTCCAATGGCCTTAGATGACCTAGGTTTAATCCCGACGCTTCGAAAATACATTGCCACTACGGGAGAATACAATCCCACAAAGAAAATACATTTTCAAACATATGGAGAAGAAATACGAATTCAGCCTAAATTTGAAGTAGCCATTTTCCGTTTAATCCAAGAATGTCTGACGAACGGACTAAAACACGGTCAGTTTTCCGAAGCATGGGTGAAGGTAGAATGGGTGAAACATAAGATGAACATTATCGTAAAGGATAATGGAATCGGTTTTGATCCAAAAGTGGTAAAAGAAAAATCATTCGGCTTGATCGGTATGCAAGAGAGAGTCGATTTACTAGAGGGTTCGATGAAAATTTTATCGTCCCCAGGAAATGGAACTACTATTTTGTTTAGTATTCCAATAAATGAGGAATAGAAACTATAGCTGTTTTTTTAATAGGAGGAAATGACCAATGACAAAAATTATCATTATAGATGATCACCAACTTTTCCGTGAGGGAGTAAAGAGAATACTAGACTTTGAAGATTCATTTGAAGTAGTAGCAGAAGGTAGCGACGGCAACGACGTTCTACGCTTATATGAGCAAAACTTACCAGACGTAGTGTTAATGGACATCAATATGCCAACCAAAAACGGAGTAGACGCTACAGAAGAACTAATTGAAAAATTCCCAGATGCAAAAGTAATCATGCTTTCTATCCATGATGATGAATCTTACGTATCTCACGCATTGAAAACTGGTGCATTAGGCTATATGTTAAAAGAAATGGATGCTGTGGCAATCGTTTCAGCAATCAAAGTAGTAGCTAAAGGCGGCTCTTATTTACACCCAAAAGTAACTCGTAATCTAGTATCAGAATTCCGTCGTCTAAGTGAACGCGAAAACAAAGGAAACTTCCACCAAACGGAAATCCGTCGCCCATTCCACTTACTAACGAAGCGCGAATGCGAAGTACTACAATTACTAACTGACGGACAAAGCAACCGTACAATTGGAGAAACACTATTCATCTCCGAAAAAACAGTTAAAAACCATGTATCCAGCATTCTTCAAAAAATGAACGTAGACGTCCGTACCCAAGCGGTAGTAACCGGCATCAAAAACGGTTGGGTTGAAGTTCGATAATACTATAATAGATTAATATCGTGCCCAATATGTATGCCCCTCCAGATTATTTTTCTGGAGGGGTTTTTGGTTGGAGAGAACCTTGCAGAGATGAGCGAGAACCTTGCGGAGTGAGTGAAAACCTTGCAGAGACGAGTACAAACCTTGCACAAACGAAAAAATCTTGCGGAGACGGGTTAGAACCTTGCGGAGATGAGCGAGAACTTTGCAGAGATGGAGTCAAACCTTGCAGAGACGAGTACAAACCTTGCACAAGCGAAAAAACCTTGCGAAGACGGGTTAGAACCTTGCGGAGACGGGCTAGAACTTTGCAGAGATGGAGTCAAACCTTGCAGAGAAGAATACAAACCTTGCACAAATGAAAAAACCTTGCAGAGACGAGCACAAACCTTGCGCAAACAAAAAAATTAGTTAATGCTTGAATAAGTTGTCCGATCCCCATCTTATTCTTTCCAAACAAAATATCTTTTCCTACCATTTTCATGGCCTTCTATATTTGTAAAACT
>NZ_JBAEAP010000176.1:0-4150 GCF_056205495.1 Psychrobacillus sp.
AGTTCTAGATTTTCTTCATTCGCCACTCCTTTAACATAGGAAATTGCGATATCCATTTTACTCATCGAGGAAATTTGATGTAGTTCGAAACGGAGGTTGGTATCTCTTATTCGTCTACGAATAAGTGCGGTATTTAAAACAATGTTCTCCGTAAAACCGTCCCGAGATCCACGTACCACTTTTTCGTTGTCTGGCTCCTCGGGTGTTCTACCGGGGTAACTTCTTACATCTACCGTATAAACTGATCCATTTTCCAAAATGAATGTCACTTGGCCACTTAATAGTGCCGAAATCCACTTTTCTTTTGAGTCATATTGCGTGATAGAGTAGTAAGGAAAATAGTGATTCATGATTTCATTTTGAGAAACATCCTCTTCCGGAGGATTCTTCATAGTCCCCGTCATTAAATCGGTTAATGTCGGTCCATCAATGAGACCATTAATGTAAACAAGTAATACCGGAAATTTAAACAAGTGGGTGTGAAGGAGTCCAAAATCATAGGACTCGTTCTCCCCAAACTTTTCTTTTAAATACGCTTCTGCCTCGGTCATATCCTTAAATAGTGTCTTCGTAATAATCACCTATCTCTAGCTTTTGTATTAGCAGTACTGCCTACAGGTACCAACCAGCTCTTTAACTGTGTCAAAATTTTCTTTTCTAGTCTCGACACTTGAACTTGGGATATCCCTAACCTTTCGGCAATATCACTTTGAGTACAGTCTAGGTAATAACGCAGATAAATAATCATCTGTTCTCGTTTTTCTAATTTTTCTACTAGTTCTCTTAGAGGGATATGATCGAATGACTTTTCTGAACGTTCATCTTTCATTTGGTCCATCAAAGTCAAAGCATCTCCACTGTCATTTTCATAGAGTTGCTCCTGCAAGGAAGCGGGATCTCTAAGAGCGTCGGTCGCCATGACAATATCCTCTCTAGAAACTTCTAAAATACTTGCTAGCTCCAAAATGGTTGGCTGCCGCTCATGCGTTTTAAGAAAGTCATCCGTTGCGTGACGAATTTTAAAGTTCAACTCCCTAATGGAACGACTAATTTTGACCATTCCATCATCTCGAAGAAATCTCTGAATTTCTCCAATAATCATAGGAACAGCATACGTTGAAAACTTCACTTCATAGGACAAGTCAAATTTATCAACCGATTTCATAAGACCGATACATCCAATTTGAAATAAGTCCTCTAGGTCCGCCCCCCTAGAAGCAAAACGCTGAACAATAGACCAAACCAATCTTGTATTTCCTTCTATCATTTGTTGTCTGGCGAACTTATCACCCTCTTGTGACAGGGCTATTAGCTCTCTCATCTTCTCCTGGGTCAGTAAAATTGTTGGCTTATTGTTCATCATTAGACGATCCTAACTGATTCTTGAATTGGTACAAATTTCTTTGTGATGGTTACGGTTGTCCCCCTATCAGGAATGGAGTATATATCCACATCATCACTGAAGCTTTCCATTATAGTAAAGCCCATACCAGAACGTTCCTGCTCAGGCTTGGTTGTATATAAAGGTTCTCTTGCCTGTGTGACATCTTTTATGCCACGACCATAATCTACTATAGAAACAACTATCTCTCTTCCACTACGTTGTGCATGTATCTCAATCTTCCCTACGCCATCCTCTTCATAACCGTGTACAATTGAATTGGTCACTGCTTCCGAGATAACTGTCTTAAACTCTGACAGCTCCTCAATAGTCGGATCGATCGCAGATATAAAACTAGACATCACCATTCTTGCTAATGCTTCATTCTCACTTTTGGCAATAAAAGATAATGTGATTTCATTGTCCATAAACTATTCCCCCTAACTTTGAAATTATTTCAATTTCTGACTCACTGTAAATGTACGGGCTTAAACCTGCGAACTGAAAAATTTTACGCATAGTGGGTGATGGATTAACAATAATGGTCTGACCATCAATTGGAGCTAACTCTCGCATTCTACCTAGAATGAGTCCAATACCTGAGCTATCCATGAAATTTAAATCTTTTAAATTCCAAACAAGAACCTTAATAGAGCCATTCTTAATCATTGGTACTATCTCATTTCTTATTTCTGTCGTGCTATGATGGTCTAGCTCACCTTTCAATCGAATAATAACTATTTCGTCGCCTACTTTTTCAACATCGTGTTTCATAAAATCGCCTCCTCATAAAACGCAATTCCACATAGAATTCTATAATCCTTTGCAACTGACAAAAGTAGAAGAAATCATCGCAATTTAGAAGATATTCGACAAAAGGTCTATACACATCCAGTATGGGTAAATTAAACATTTTTTAAACAAAAAAAAGACAGCAATTTAAGATATTTTTAAATCTTAGATTGCTGCTTATATGAATCAATTTTATTTTGCTATTTTAAAGAAAAATCAGGACAGAATAAGGACATGTTAAGCAATTAACATATAAAGTAGAATTGATTTCTGCTCTAGTCGGACGCTTTCCGCGGGGGAAGCTATAAATAAATGAAATAATAAAAAGAAAAATGTAAGTCATCTGCTTTTTAAAGAGGAAAGTAGAATTGATTTTCGCTTTCGGCGGACGCTTTCCGTGGGGTGAGTGATAAGCCATCACCCATCGCTTGCGCGCGTGGTTGTGATGTCTTATCTAGCTCACTCATCCCACAGGAGTCGCCGCCTGACGCTTCAATCAACAGGAGAATATGCTTGTATTGGATTGGTAAATCACTAATTTATGAAAGTGATTCTAAAAAATATAAATGAAACAATTTCTATTCTTCCAACTAGGAAGCTGTAGTGGTTATATGAGAGTATTTATTTTCTATTAAAACCTTTTCAAACTCAACTCGAATTACTCGGCTAATATCAAAAATTTTAAGCATCCAATTATATAATTCTTCAACTCTACAATCATCATTAACTTCTTTCATAACAACATCGTGATGATGCTTATTATTTTGAGTGTAGAACCTAGGCGCAACAAAGTTTCACTTCCCTGGATGAATCCATCAAGAAGTGGCACAGCAGAGACAAATAAGACCCTGAAAACCTTACATGTGTAAAGTTATCAGGGTCTTATCAATTTCGAGAAAGATTTTAGTGTTATTCTGTTATTACTTCATAAATTAAAGGCGGTGCATCTTTTTGTGCAGCTTCAATTTGGATGTTTTTGTGTAATTTATTGATAACATCTTGGATATCTTCAGAGTTAGCATGGATGGTAGCTAGTGATTCGCCTTTTTCTACACGATCTCCTACCTTTTTGTTAAGGATAATTCCTACTGCTAAATCGATTTCTGACTCTTTCGTTGCTCTTCCAGCTCCTAGTAACATAGCTGCAGTACCAATTTCGTCCGCTTCCATATAAGTTACGTAGCCCGATTCAGTAGCAGATAATTCTGTTACAAAAGCAGCCTTCGGTAGTAAATCTGTATTGTCGACAACGTTTTCGTTTCCACCTTGCCATTTAATGAATTGCTTGAAAATTTCTAAAGCAGATCCATCATCGATTACCTTTTGTAGCATTGCTCTAGCTTCTTCTAGTGTTTCCGCTTTTTCTCCAACTACAACCATTTGGCTACCTAAAGTTAAGCACAGTTCCGTTAAATCCTCTGGGCCATTTCCTTTAAGCGTATCTATCGCTTCCTGTACCTCTAGAGCGTTTCCGATTGCTCGGCCTAGTGGTTGACTCATGTCAGAAATAATTGCCATTGTTTGACGTCCAACACTATTACCGATTTGCACCATAGCTTTTGCTAGCTTACGAGCATCTTCAGCCGTTTTCATGAATGCTCCATCACCAGTTTTAACGTCTAGCACAATTGCACCAGCACCTGCTGCAATTTTTTTACTCATTATAGAGCTTGCAATAAGCGGAATGCTATTAACTGTTGACGTTACATCTCTAAGTGCATACAGTTTTTTATCTGCTGGAGTCAAGTTACCGCTTTGACCGATTACAGCCACTTTTATTTCATTTACTTGTTTTACAAATTGCTCAGAAGATAATTCTACATGGAAGCCTTCAATTGCTTCTAGCTTGTCTATTGTTCCACCAGTGTGACCTAAACCGCGTCCACTCATTTTTGCTACTGGAACGCCACAAGCAGCTACTAGAGGTCCTAAAACTAAAGTAGTTGTGTCGCCTACCCCACCAGTAGAATGCTTATC
>NZ_JBAEAP010000177.1:0-7172 GCF_056205495.1 Psychrobacillus sp.
ATTGCTTCTTTGTATTTGGACATTATTCTTTCTAGTTCTGGGAACTCATTTAAAAATAACTCAATATTGTAGTCCATTTCAGGTAGTACTCGATGAATCCATAGGATAAACTCCATTTCCTTTGGACCTAGCACCGCTAAATCAAAATCAATTATCTTATACGTATCATCTCTTACTAAAAAGTTATGATGAACTACATCCCCATGTAAAAGGGTTAAATTCTTCAAACTAAATGGTCGAATTTCACTAAGAGCAATCTCTCCATAATGTAAAAGCAATTTAGTTTGGTTATACCCAATGTACGTTTCTATGAATGGCACAATCTCTGAAACCTTGAAGTACCTAGCTTGCCATTTAGAGATAAGGTTAAAGGGATAAAGAAATGGGCTCTTTTCCCATTCTACTTTCCTTCTCGTTCCATGCATTCTTTTCAGTAACGTGTATGTCGCTAATCGATCTTTTTTATCTTTGTAGCTTACTGCACGACTATTTTCGAACCATGGCTGAATGATATATCCTTTTTGGGTAGTCGGGATAATTGGTAAGACAAATGGTTTTTTAATTGCAGACAGTTCATCATGAATATAGCCTATCTTTGCAGCCTGTTCCAGAGAAGCATATTTCTTAACTGAAAAAATACCGTCTTCCTTTTTCCACTTCCACACATTCTTTTTAATTTGCTTTATATAAGTATCCACATTTAAAAGTGTCTATGAGGATATGGTGGGCAATGAAAATTTGGTTGGTAAAAATGTTGTGGAGGGCAAGGATAGCCACCTAAATATGGGTTGTGTGCATACATTTCTGGCTGCGCATGATTAACATTTGATCCTCCACATGATGAACATTGGACCTGATTATATGCAGGATACTGTTGAAATTCCGGCTGAGCATATGTTTGGTGAGCTTGTGGCTGCTGAGTATGTTGCATATAATCGTAAGCCATTTCCATTGCAGACGATGGATCCTCTACAAACATTTGCATCACCTGTTCATGAACATTTTCTTCCACTTGCATACGTGGATGACTAGGTATTGCACTAAATTCTACCTGTCCCTCTGCTGTCATGCTCGTCGATTCAATTAGCATCCAGCTATTTGGCGATGGCATTTCAAATTCAGGTTTTGCCGTCATTTGCATGGGAGCTGTTGTAGCTGGTTGAACAGCCATTGGCTGCACATACGGTAAGTAATGTACCGGCTGATCTGGCATACATGGCATCGGTGGACATGGCATTGTGTATACCGGTTGATGCATTGGTGGACATGGAATCGGTATAGGCATTGGCATCGGTACTGGCATCGGATGTACCTGAATTGGTTGTACTGGTTGTTGTTGAATTGGTTGAACTGGTTTTGGAGCAGGAGCTGGGATTGGTTTAGGTTGAGCTATTGGCTTAGGTGCGGGTGCTGGTTTCGGCACTGGTTTCGGCGCGGGAGCTGGTGTGGGTTTGGATTCGGGAATTGGGATCGGAATTGGTATTGGTATTGGAATCGCTTTTGGTTCTGCCTTAGGTTGAATTGGTGGCATAATTGGCATCGTCTCGATTGGTTCCGCTTTTTGTATAGGTGGTGCTTGTGGTGCTGGTTGAGCCTTAGGTACCGGTGCTACTTGAGCTGGCTGAGCTTTTTGCATATTTTTAAGGTTGCCATCGTATGGCTGTGCCGTTCCATCCCCCATCATCCCCTTTTTGTTGGGACGATTATCTCCGTACGGATGTACCATAGTCTCTGCCTTTTTAGTTTCTGGGATGAAGATTTTCATGCCAGGTACTATATATTCTGGATTTGCTAAATGAGCGTTAATCTTTTTTAAATCATCAAAAGAAACTCCATACTCTCTGGAGATTTTCCAAAGGGTGTCACCCTTTTTGACAATATGAATTTGCAAAGTCTTCCTCCTTCCTTCACATTAAAATATGTGTAACATCAAAAATTGGTCACAGATTTTAAAACAATGTTACTTCCCTTCATGATAAACTTATGAATAGTAACTATACCGTTATGCAAGATTGGAGGGATTTACATTGAAAAAATTAAAAGGGGCAGCGCGAAGAGAATGGATTTTGACTTATTTAAAGGAACAGAACTCCCCAATCACTGGAGCTGATCTTGCGAAGCTAACTAATGTAAGTAGGCAGGTTATCGTCAGTGATATCACTTTACTAAAAGCTATTAACCATCCTATTTTGTCTACCAGTCAAGGTTACATCTTACTTCCCAATCAAGAGGAAAGTAATTTTGTAAAAAGAAAAATTGCCTGTAATCATAAGTCAGAAGATACGAAAGACGAGTTACTGACATTAGTGGATGCAGGTGTCACAGTGGAAAATGTAACTGTAGAGCATCCGGTTTATGGAGAAATCACCTCCTCTATCATGGTTTCTAATCGTCATGATGTTGAAAACTTTTTAAAAAAAGTTCAAGAAACAGAGGCGTCTTTTTTATTAGAGCTAACTGCTGGACTTCATATTCATTTGTTATCTGCTCCAAATGAAGAGATATTACAACGAGGAATCGAAGCAATACGAGAAAAAGGCTATGTGTTCGAGGGTTAACATTTAAATTCTACCTGCCCACAGAATCTTTAAGAAAACAAACAAGAAAAGCGAAAACGCCTATGTCTGCCCCGACAGGCAAATGGGGAAATGCGAGGAGGCAGTTCCTCAGCCACCGCAACTTTTTCCCATTTGACCCCGAGGGGCAAGGCGGTGGAGCTAGACATCAAGAAAAGAACAAGCGCCTATCACTGCCCCGACAGGCAAATGGGGAAAAGTGAGGAGGCAGTTCCTCAGCCACCGCAACTTTTTCCCATTTGACCCCGAGGGGCAAGGCGCAGGAGCTAGACATCAATTTATCCAGATTCAAATAAAAAAGCGGAAGCATCTCAGTTAGAGGCTGCTTCCGCTTTTGTTTCATATGTATAGTAGGAGCCGAGTGATTTTACTTCACACCCTAAAGCTATTAGCTCTTCCATCGCACCTTTCATCATAGGTGCTTTTTCATTTTCAAGCACATCGATAATAAAAAAGTACTGTCCTAGCCCCGTCTTTAAAGGACGAGATTCAATTTTACTTAAGTTCAGCTGACGCCAAGCGAATACGGATAGAACTTGATGTAAAGCACCAGATCGGTCATCTTTTGGCAATGTAATCATAACCGTCGTTTTAATTTGTCCGTTATGACCTATTTCTTCAATACTTGTTTTCGTCTTTGAAAGGACAAAGAAACGAGTATGGTTAAAATGGAAATCATGAATGTTTTGTTCAACGATTTTCAGCCCATATTCTTCAGCAGCTGAAGTATTAGCAATTGCTGCAATACATTGATCACTGTGCTCCGATACATATTTGGCTGCGGCTGCAGTTGAGGATGCTTGCTCAAGTGGCACCTTACCAAATCGGTAATACAAATATTTATGACACTGGGCCAAAGCATGAGGATGGGAATAAATGTTAGAGATTTCTTCCCATCTTTTTTCATTATTTGGATGAACCATTAAATGCTGTGCTATCGGCGATAGAATTTCTGCAATCACAAAGACGTTAGCTTCGTGAAACAAATAATCTATTGTTAAAGGAACTGTCCCTTCTAGCGCATTTTCTAATGGCACTACTGCTATTTCAACTTGACCGTTGCTCACCATCTCAATACACTCTGGAATCGTACGGATAGGTAACAATGGTGCCTCTGGAAATAATGCCTGTGTTGCTAAGTGGGTAAAAGATGCCTCAGGTCCAAGAAAAGCAACTTGGTGATTAATCATACACAAACACTCCTTAAAAAGCACCAGAACTAATTATTTCTGCTGATTCTACAAAGTCTAGTCGCTTCATTTCGTTTATAAACTCGTCTAATTCCTTTGCCATGGCTGTTACATCCAATGACAATGTCACGCTAGCTCGTCCCTGTATCGGGATTGTTTGGTGAATTGTTAAGACATTGCAAGCATAATCAGCCACTAGGGATAATAATCGTGCAAGCGTTCCTTCTCGGTCCTCTAACTGTAAAAAAACAGTTAAGATTCTTTCTTGTACAATAGAATGGAACGGAAAAACCGCATCACGATATTTGTAAAAAGCACTACGCGATAAATCGACTTCTTTCACAGCATCCCAAATCGAGGAAACTTTCCTCGATTGAAGGAGATGCTTAGCTTCTAAAGTTTTTTGCATTGCTTCTGTCAACACATCTTCTCTCACTAGAAAAAATCGTTGGCTTGTAACATCCTTCATGCGGTTTCCATCTCCCTATTCGATAAATTCAAACTCGAATTGTAATAGTCGTACAGTATCTCCATCTTTTGCACCACGTGTACGAAGAGCATCATCGATACCCATTCCACGTAATTGTCTAGAGAATCTGCGGATAGAATCTTCTCGACTGAAGTCTGTCATTTTAAATAATCTTTCTACAGTACCACCAGAAAGCACGAATGCACCATCGTCATCTCTAGAAATAACAAAGTCATCCTTAGAAGCTTCATGCTTGTACATGACAGATGTTTCTGTTTCTTCTTCCTGCATATGCTCTAATGGATACTCAGGAGCATCTTCTAAGATATCAGCTATAGCAAAGAGTAATTCCTGTAATCCTTGACGAGACACTGCAGAAATAGGGAATATTTTTGCATCTGCTCCCACTTTTTCTTTAAATGCTTTTAGGTTTTCCTCTGCTTCAGGCATATCCATTTTGTTTGCTACTATAATCTGAGGACGTTCAGTCAATCGTAAATTATATTGTCTTAATTCCTCATTAATCGTTACATAATCCTCGTAAGGCTCGCGACCTTCCATGCCAGACATATCAATAACATGTACAATTACACGAGTACGTTCAATATGACGAAGGAATTGATGTCCAAGGCCTACACCTTGATGAGCACCTTCGATAAGTCCCGGTAAATCAGCCATTACAAAGCTGCGGTGATCTTCCGTTTCTACTAACCCTAAGTTAGGTACAATGGTTGTAAAATGATATGATGCTATTTTAGGCTTAGCCGCTGATACTACAGAGAGTAATGTAGATTTACCAACGCTCGGGAAGCCTACTAGTCCTACATCAGCTAACACTTTTAACTCTAAAACAACGTTTAACTCGAATCCTGGTTCTCCTTTTTCGGATAACTCAGGTGCTGGATTCGCTGGTGTTGCAAAACGTGAATTTCCGCGTCCGCCTCGTCCACCTTTAGCAATAACAGCTCTTTGTCCATGCTCGACTAGGTCAGCGATAACTTGTCCAGTTTCCTCGTTCATCACTACAGTGCCTTCTGGAACTTTAACAATTAAATCATCCGCGTTTGCACCGTGCATATTCTTACTACCACCGTGTACTCCTCGGTTTGCTTTAAACTGTCGCTTATATCGGAAATCCATCAAAGTACGTAATCCTTCATCTACTTCAAAGACTACATTACCTCCATTTCCTCCATCGCCCCCAGCGGGACCTCCCATAGGAACATACTTCTCACGACGGAAACCAACCATACCATCTCCGCCATCTCCACCTTTTACATACACCTTTACGTGATCGACAAACATTTATTTCACTCCAATCTTTCCTTTGCAACTAACTTAAATTGCAGGTATCCTACTGTGTTATTCAGTCTTTCCATAGTAAATAATTCATGATTCGAATATTCTATCCAAGAGAATGGAGACCAATCTCCATTTACTTCAATTATAACTTCAAGTAATTCATTTGAATGGATATGAACCTTTAGAATCTGTTCTTGATAGCCTTGCAGCTTAGGATAAATAGTTTGCACAAAGCAATCGAGAATATTTTCTAATTCATAATCGAACATTTCTAATCCACGTTTTGACACAGATGTTTGAATTTCTAAAGTCATCTGACTATACGTTATAGGAAACGTTTGCAGCCATTCATTCGTCTTTAACAATCCTAAATTGTTTAAATCGAAGAATTGGGCGCACTTCTTTGAATACCTATGAATTAATTGCTTAGCCTCTTCGGGTCTACCGATATCCAAATTCATTTGAATTAAATGCATTTGATTTAAAAAATCATGCATGGAATGACGAAGTACTTCGTTAATTGATATATTTTTAGGATTCATATTAGTATACACGCTCCAACGTTTACTATCCTTCTAGTATAACAGGTATAGAATTATTTTGCGCAGGAGTATGATTACTTTTTTGTTATTTAAGAAAATAAAAAAGGACTGCATAAATGCAGTCCTCTTATTTTGTAAATTAAGCTTCTTGAGCTACAGGATATACACTTACTTTTTTCTTGTCGCGGCCGAAACGCTCAAAGCGCACTACACCGTCAACTTTCGCGAAAAGTGTGTCATCTCCACCACGGCCAACGTTTTCACCTGGGTGAATTTTTGTACCGCGTTGACGGAATAAAATTGATCCGCCTGATACGAATTGTCCATCAGCACGTTTAGCGCCTAGACGTTTCGATTGAGAGTCACGACCATTTTTAGTCGAACCTACTCCTTTTTTCGATGCGAAAAACTGAAGATCTAATCTTAACATATGTTCCACCTCCTACTTTTTGAAGGTTATTTTTATATACTTAGCGTAATCTTGCTCAATCGTTTGTAAAGATACAATCATTGACTCCAATATTAACTGCATGCTTGCAGCTTTTTCAGAGCTTTCAATGCTAGGTACTTCAACGTATAAATACCCTCCGTCACCCTTTTGCTTAATAATAGGAGTAATTTTTGTAAGTGAAATAATGGCATTCACTGCACCAAATGATACAGCAGAAGCTCCTGCACAAACTAAATCCTTCCCATGTTCAGCAAAATCAGCATGTCCTTTCATTTCAAAGGAATGAATAAGACCTGATTGATCTCGTGTAACAGTCACTTTAATCATATTATAAGCTAATAGATTCTACTACTAATTTAGTATATGGTTGACGGTGACCTTGTTTTTTACGATAGTTCTTTTTAGCTTTGTATTTGAAAACGATGATTTTTTTAGCTTTGCCGTTTTTTACAACTTTCGCTGTAACTTTAGCACCTTCCACGAATGGAGCACCAACTTTAACATCATTCCCACCTACGAATAAAACTTTATCAAAAGTTACAACTTCATCAGCGTTTACATCTAATTTTTCAATATAGATTTCTTGCCCTTGTTCAACTTTGATTTGTTTACCACCAGTTTCAATAATTGCGTACATTTACC
>NZ_JBAEAP010000178.1:0-5624 GCF_056205495.1 Psychrobacillus sp.
TATCGAATGATTTCGTTTCATATGAAAAATTTCTTTTGTTCGCTCTAGAGTATTCATTAATGCAATACGATCCATGGCATGACCTAGCTCATGAATTGTAAGTATTTTAACATATAACTCCATTGTAAAAGGGCAAGGCATCTCTTCTATGGCTATAAATAATCTGTGCAAATCTACTCCGATATAATTACCTATAAAGTTGTAGCTCATATTAATCCCTGAATTGTCTTTATAAACCTCCATGGTCATGTTAACCGAGTGCACTGTTGAATGGATTATTTCTTCTATATTATTTTGCGTTTTAACATCTGTCATTTTGTTTCTTTTTTACCCCTTGTATATTTATTCTAAGGACGAGTTTTCAATGAGTAATACTATATAACAATAACTAAAATTTTACAATATTTTTGCACACAATCTTAAAAGCACAATCCAAGTAGTAAGTGCTTAATGAACTTTATATGCTTTTTAATAAGCAATTAGAAGCAATCCCTCCTTATCTGGTATCATTATCCATGGGCAAGCTAGTTGTGATCTTTTTACCTTTTTCAATAAACACTTTGGATCCTATAACTAACATTACATGTAACATGCTGGTAATGAAGTGACTAATTAAGATGGAATTATACTTATATCATTTCCGAGGAAATAAACAGTATTCATTCTTTGAATACAATATGGAATTCTTTTTAAATATTATTTAGAAAGCCTATAACATGCCCACTAAGATCTGATATATAGTTCCTACCAACATGCTAAATAACAAAAAATACCCGAGACATAATCGACTCGGGTATTGCAGTTATGGTTTTCATTTTGTATATCAGATAGAAGTAATTAGTTTTTACCTTGTTGACGAGTTTCCCCGCCCTTACGTCCAATTTCCTTATAGAAGTCTTTATTATGGTTATCAGATGTGACTTCTCCGCCTTTACGTCCTGCTTCTTCTACAGACATTTTACCATTGTTGTTTCCTCGATTATTTGTAGCCATTAAAATCATCCTCCTAGTAATAGTTAAAACTCACTATTTAGATTCTCTTAAAATTATCGGTTGGATTATTTTTAATTCGGTTTTGTTAAACATGGATTTTAGTTAGTGATTAACATTTTTAATTTTTTCATATAGCGTTGACATTAATGGTTGTTGGAGTTGCCTCGCGACTCTCCACCCTTTTCACCAATTTCCTTATAAAAGTCTTTGTCATGATTATCGGATGTGGCTTCTCCGCCTTTGCGTCCGATCTCCTCGTAGAATTCCTGTCCGTGATTATTGGAGGTAGCTTCTCCACCTTTACGTCCTGCTTCTTCAAACGACATGTTTCCATTGTTATTTTTTCCGCGATTGTTCTGGTTATTGTTAGCCATATTAATTCCTCCTTTTACTTGTTTTGAGCTTTTATCTCAAGCTCACTAATCATATTCCCATCTAATAATTGCTGAAACATTTTCTTGTTAAAATAGTGCCTTACTCTTAAGTGTATAATTAAAATAGTATGTTTTTTAACTGTTCTATTACTTTTTTGAATGCAAATTGGTTGTCTACATGTCTAAAACTATGAAAAAGATTTCCTTGCTTCTCCATTCTTTTTAATACAATTGGAATGGTAAATAAAGTGGGACTCAGCTCTTTATTTACCTCTTCCCAATTTAATGGAGTTGCAACATAGCCACCCTCGTTACCGCGTGTAGAATAGGGAGCAATAATAGTTTTCCCTTCATGATGCTGCACGTAATCCAGATAGAGCTTGTTATCTCTATTTTTTTTCATGCGTTCAGTCGTAAAAAGGTTTGGCTCCTGCTCACAGAGAAAATCGCAAACAAATTTAGTAAAAATCCTGGTGTTCTCGTAAGAGAAAATACCTTTAGGTAGTGGAATATAAATTTGCAATCCCTTTCCCCCTGATGTTTTAATAAATGAAACAAGAGAAAATTCATCGAAAATAGCTTTCATTCTAACTGCTGCTTCAACTGCCATCCAAAAATAATCCACGGACGGGGGATCTAAGTCAAATACAATTTCTGTTGGTTTTTCTGTATCAACTGTTTGAAAAGGAATATGGAATTCTAATGCTAGCTGATTTCCAAGCCAAAGAAGAGTTTCGATATTATTACAAATAACATACCTGTTATCTTCAAAAAGTTTGGTTTCTACATATTTAGGGATGTTATCCTCCCAATTTTTTTGATAAAATCGTTCCTCCCTTATTGTTCCATGCGGGTATCTAATGACAGTCAACAGTCTATTCCTTAAAAAAGGTATCATATAAGAAGAGACTCGTTGAAGAAAATAGAGATAGTCCTCTTTTCGAATATCATTTGTAAGCCATATAGGCTTGTCCGGATGAGTTACTTTCACGTTTTCAGGTAAAGTGTATAATTGTAAATTAAATTGTCTTCTTGTACACTCAGCTGGTTCACAATCAAAATTAAATTGATGGAACCTTGGTTCTCTCAAACTTTTTCCATCAAAATCGATTGAAGCAATATCCACGCATATAGAAGGTTCTATGACCCACTTGTTTTTCCCAACCATTTGACCATTAGTATAAAAAAAGTTTTGAAGCGTTAGAAGCTCTTCTTCCTTTAGACCGTGGCTAAAGTTGACCACTTCTATTAATTTATCCTGTTCATAGATAGCTCCAAAAAAATAATTATTATTCTTATCAAATGATGTTAGGATGATGGTTGTAATCTTCCAATTTTTGATTTTGAGCCAATCAGTTGAGCGCTTTCCAATAGTCCAGAAACTTTTCTTTTTCTTTGCAACCATTCCTTCTCCATTATGAGCTACAATTTTTCCCCATAGTTGTTGACTCAATTTACTTTGTTCAATTATTTGTAGTCGTTTATTATTTTCACAATCAGCAGTAGGTAGACTAAGCTTCTTAAACATTAGACTAAGCTTCTCTCTTCGTGTAACAAGTGGAAGGCTATGAATGCCATCTCCATTAATAGTCATGAGATCAAAAATTACTAGGTGGCAAGGAAATTTCGCAGCATGCTCTTCAATTGCATCATTAGTTCTCATCCTGCCTCTTGTTTGAACGACTGTAAAATTACTCTTATAATTATTTACTAAATGCACAATCTCCCCGTCCATCACTATTGGTAAGTATGGTTTTATTTTGTCCTGAATAGAAAGGCAAAATTGGATAATTTCTGGAAACATTTTATTGAGAACGTTCTCATTTCTACTTTTTAATATAGGTTCCTCATACCATTCTAATATACATCGAAAACCATCATATTTAGTTTCATATATCCAATCCTTATCTAAAGGAATATCATCACTAGGAGTTAAAAGCATAGGTTTAATATTTTTTCCTACTTTCTTTTTCATTAGCTTTTGATAAATTTATCTTCCTCATACATAAAACTAGTCAAAAGATATCATAGTAAGGGAAAAGAAAAGCAGGTGTAACACATATGCATACAGTTTGGAAAGGAAGTATCAGTTTTGGACTTGTCAATATTCCTGTAAAACTTCATACTGCAACTGATAATAAAGATATTAAATTACGCCAACTTCATAAGGAATGCATGAAGCCGATTTCCTATAAAAAGGTTTGTGAGGGCTGTAGTGAAGAAGTGAAACCTGAAGATATCGTGAGGGCTTACGAGTATTCTAAAAACAAGTTTGTCGTTTTGGATGAAGAGGAACTTGAAAAGCTGCGAAAAGAAAATGAAGATAAAGCAGTACAAATAATCGATTTTGTAAAACTAGAAGAAATCGATCCTATCTATTTTGAAAAAAGCTATTTTTTAGCTCCTGACAGTGGTGGCTCCAAGGCATATTCTCTATTAAGAAAAGCTTTAGAGGAATCTGGAAAAATTGGTGTAGCCAAAATTATTATAAGAGCTAAAGAACAGCTAGCAGTTGTGCGTGTATACAAGGAATTGCTCGTTATGGAAACCATTCATTTCCCCGATGAGGTGAGAAAGGCTTCGGATGTTCCAAATATCCCGCTTGACCAAACAGTCGTACAAAAGGAATTAGAAACTGCCTTGCTATTAGTCGATCAACTGACTACTGAATTTAACCCTGAAAAATATACAGATGATTACCGTACTGCACTTATGGAATTAATCGAAGAGAAAAAAGTTAGCAGTCCACCTATTGAAACAGACGGTAAACAGCAACCCGCAGCTGCATCTAATGTGACGGATTTAATGGCAGCGTTACAGGCTTCCTTAGATAAAACAAAAAAGAAAAAGGCGCCTGCTCGGAAAAGAACTCCAAAAGCAAAGACATCTTAAGCTTATTTTATATCAAAGCATACTTCCTGGATTCAATATACACATAATTTATTGAAAACAGCTTTAGCTATTCCGAAGCCCTCTATATATTACGAGGGCTTTGTTTGATTTTACGAACACCATTAACCTACAATAAAAGGAGAGACGATCATAAAAACTGACACTGTAGCAATAACATAAGTAACTGAATTAGGTAATTTTTTTCTTCCTTCTCCTTTATACCAACCTGAGAATTGAAGTTTATTTCTATATAATACAAATAGTAATAATAAAATCGCCACGCCACCTAACCAGGAATAAGTTCCAACCTCGAACCTAGTATAGATTGCATTTAGTAAACCACTCAAAATTACACCAAGAATTGCAAAAATGAAAATAATACGAAGAATTTCTAAAAGCATTTTTAAAACCATTTGAAATCTCCCCTTTAAGATCACCTAGAAGGTCATCCTTTTTTAGTTTTACTTGTAGCCATAAAGATAACAATAAGTGCTATGATTGCTATAAAAGCAAGAACTATAATAGTGAACATAAAACCAGGTAATGCTATTGTCGGCATTATGACACCTCCATTTACCCAATAATAGCACAGTTAATTTACATTTCCCACCATATTTCAATTCCTTGTGCAGCAAACAAACACAAAAAATTTAAACATTCATCATTGTTTGATATAACATGAATGTTTCTAACACAGGGTCAACTTCATAAAGGAGATGTTTTCTTTGCGCTTATGGCACCAACAATTACTAAGCTCTTTACCGAAATCCCAGCTGTTGGCACAATGGCGTGAGTTAAACAGTATTTTTGCGAAAGAAGATCGCCATATTTTAATAAACTATATCTATGACTATCCAAAGGATGATTTATTTTCTTATACCCAGCTCGTCTTACTGGAAATGCGTAAACGCAACATAAATATACGTACAGTAGACAAAATGGAAAAATATTTTGAAGGTCGCTCTTATAAAACACTAGCAGATCCATTTGAGCATCATCATACGAAAGACTATTTAGAAATATGTTATTTCAATCTAAAAGAAAAGTTTATACGTGGACAGAAGGATTTTAATATGGAACAGTATGAATCCTTAATGTTCGTGTACAAAAAACAAACGTGAATGTAAACACATTCACGTTTGTTGCTTATACCTGCATGCGTGTTTGTCACCTATGGTGAAAATCATTTTTTCTTCTTCAAACGATCCTCATAAAACACATTAAAGTTTGGATCCACCACACCAATATTTAAATACCTAGCCTTGTAATCTCTTAATAACTCAAAGAATTTCTTGCTTAAAAATAGTAACACAACTAAGTTTACGAAGGTAGGGATCGCTGTAGTAATATCAGCAAAATACCATA
>NZ_JBAEAP010000179.1:0-2433 GCF_056205495.1 Psychrobacillus sp.
GATAGCCGACAAGGAATATTCCTAGCGTCATATATAGCGCGGGCGAATCAAATCCATGCCAAGCTTTTATTTTGAATCCTACGTCAGAAGGTAGAGCATATGCGCTCGGTTGAATAGCTGCTACCGCAGGCTTAATAAATGTATTTCCAAAGAAATTTGGGATGAAAAATATCACGATTACAAGTGTTGCTAATATTCCAGGGGAAATAAGCATACCGATAGGAGCCTCATGCGCTTTTTTCGGAAGCAACTCAGGTGTATGTTTTCCGCGGAACGTGTGTAGGACAAAGTACAAGCTGTAAACGAATGTAAAGACACTCGCAATCCAAGCAACAACTGGAATCAATATCCACCAAGTATCCATTGAATATAGACCAACATGCTGGAGTGACAGGGTCGCATCTAAAAACATTTCCTTACTCAAAAATCCATTGAATAGGGGAATTCCTGCCATAGAAAGACTACCAATCATTGCAATCGTAAAGCTAATTGGCATCAGACTCATTAGCCCTCCAAGCTTACGAATATCACGAGTGCCGGTTTCATGATCTACAATTCCAGCAATCATAAAGAGACTTCCTTTAAAGGTTGCATGATTTAGAAGGTGAAAAATAGCAGCAAATGTAGCAAATGTGTATGTCGTTACTAAATCACCTGTAACGTGATACGCAATAGAGCCAATTCCTAGTAACGACATGATTAATCCAAGCTGACTTACTGTAGAAAAAGCCAAAATTGCTTTTAAATCAGTCTGTTTAACTGCAAAGAATGATCCCCAGAATAGTGTGAGGATACCGACGCCAGTGACTAACCAAACCCAAACCTCAGAAAGAGCGAAAATAGGAGTAAGTCGTGCAACTAAATATAATCCTGCTTTTACCATAGTTGCTGAATGTAGATATGCACTGACGGGTGTTGGTGCTTCCATAGCGTCTGGAAGCCAAATATAGAAAGGGAACTGAGCAGATTTTGTAAATGCACCAAGTAATATTAATACTAAAGCCCAGACGAATAGATCATGCTCGGCAATAGTAGCTGCTTGTGAGATGAGTTCCCTAATAGAGAAAGTTTCTCCCATAATGCCTAGCAGTAAGAAGCCACCTAGCATCATCAATCCACCAAATACAGTAATCATCATAGATTTCAATGCACCAAAGCGAGAACGATCGCGAGTATACCAGTAGCCAATGAGTAAGAATGATGAAATTGAAGTTAGCTCCCAGAAAAAATAGAGCCCAATTAAGTGGTCAGATTGGACAACGCCAAGCATAGCCGTCATAAACATTAATAAGTATACGTAAAAATTTCCTAGATTCTCTTTATCCTTATCTAAATAAAAGATAGAGTAGAGAACCACGAGGGATCCTATCCCAGTTATTAATAAAGAAAATAGTAAGCTAAGGCCATCTATGTACGAGACTAATGAAATATCGAGTGATGGAATCCAAGGCATTTCTTCTGAAAAAGTTTTTCCATCCATTACTGAAGGGATATACAATGCATATAAAACTACTAAAATTAAAGGTGCGATTAGTACAAACCATCCAGTATGGATTCTTTTTGCTTTTTTATACAATAAAGGGATAAAAACAGCCAAAATAATAGGCAAGAATATTGCAAAAATCATGGACATGAGAATCCTCCTTCCAACAATATATTTATGTATATAAATAAAATTATACTCCAAATATGAAGCGTTTGCATGGCTTATTACTTCCTTCCTATATATAAGCAACCATATTTTATAAGCGTAAATAATGTGAGATAACTAAAATGGAAGAGGGGAGAAAAAATGAGATTCTTTCAGTAAATATTTGTTGTTTCTCATCTCGATTACACGTGTTTTTTATGGAAATTTAGATAGGCTCTTGCGAAAGGGGAATCCCATCCGATATCATACAAGTATCAGAATTTCCTATAGATTAGAGGAGCAACAATGAAAAACCCTTATGTGTTTGGCTTTCTTCCGTTAATTACGATCATTTTGTTTAGTTTAACCTTTTCTACCTACACTATGTTTAAAGCAATTGAATTGTTTAAGGTTATTGGTGTGTACAGTGGAATGAAAGAGTTTCTTACTGATTTTGAGATAAAGCTGTTCGTTCTAATTGTATTTGCTCTTATTTATTTCATGCTTTTTTCTGCCTTAAAATTAATTGCAGAGACTATTCATGAGCTCGGAATGTTATTCTTTTCAAAGGATTATGAGGGGAAAACGATGGCTCAGGCCCGAGGTGGCTACGTCATTTTTCTAGGTGGAGCAATTATTTCAGCTGTCGGATTTCAATCCATACAAATTCTTATGCTTGTCTTTTTAATTACAGCTTTCATCTATTTTATTTATGTTGTATTTAAGCTAAGCAACTCGATGACGCTCATTGGAACGTTGGGGCTAGTTATGTTTGAAATAATTGTGTGGAGTTTGTTCCTTGC
>NZ_JBAEAP010000180.1:0-5490 GCF_056205495.1 Psychrobacillus sp.
AATACTTAGCGCCTCGTTATCAGTACTCATGGATGGATAATCATTCCAATCCTGTTGAAGGCGAAGTTCAAGTGTTCGATCGCTGCTTAATATAAAGGGAGACCCAAGAGTTCGGTATTCGTTGCTATTCATAGAGGCAATCTCTGCAACTTGAATACAGCGTAAGAGTGGATCTACGACTGCTCCGTTTAATGACTTATTATAGGCGGAGCTTCCAGTCGGCGTGGAAATAACCATTCCATCCCCACGAAAGGTTTCAAAATGCTTGTGGTCAATAAAAATATCTAAAACAAAAGATTTAATGATATTGGAACGAATGGTAAACTCATTAAGACAATAGAATTTTGGGTTGCTATTAACAGATACCTCTAAAACAGGGTATTTACGTACAACAATCTTATCTTTTAATACCGCTTCAGCCATTTTCTCTATGTCATCAACGAAAAAATCACAGTACATATTTAAAGAGTCAGTAGTCGAGATACCTGCGTACAACGTATCTTGTCTAAATCCAGTTTTTCTCACCGCCTGTAAAAAGGTCGCGTCGGATCCGATACTAACGATAATAGAAGCCTCTTCAAAATTTTCCACTGCTACAAAACCATGCTGATGAATAACTTTTTGTATCGATTCTTTACGTTTTAGAGAGTGTGCGTCATTCTTTGTGTATAGGTAGATATTATTTCTTGAAGTCATAAGCATGCTCCTTTTTATAGGGCTTAGACTGCGAAGCACAGAATCTATTAAGTTTACATGTACTTTTAGTCTATGTATTATTATTTTATCATTTAGTGAAACATTTAGACATTTATAACGTATGTAAGAAGGAAAGAAAAAGGAGGAAATTAGTAATATGAATATGAAACGTTGGTTGGCCATTGTAGGAGCTGCAATATTATTAGCCATATCCTTGGTTGTTAATACTGCTTCATCCATATTCTCAACAGATTGGTCTACATTTATGGAAGATGTAAGCTCTACAGCTAATACAGAGTTCTATGAAACAGTCCTTCAGCCAGGAAGTATGAATAAACGAGTGGCTGTACTTACAGTAGATGGTACCATTCAAGATACCGGTGGAACTACTAGCTTGTTTGGAACAGAAGGATATAATCATCAATTTTTCCTTCAACAATTAGATCAAGTAAGAAATGACGATTCTGTTAAGGCAGTCGTTCTTCAAGTAAACTCCCCGGGTGGAGGGGTAGTGGAATCAGCACAGATCTATAAGGAAATAGTAGAAATTCAAGAAGAGACCGGTAAACCATTTTATGTTTCGATGGGAAGCATGGCAGCTTCAGGAGGATATTACATATCTGCACCAGCCGATAAAATCTTTGTCAACAAAGAAACACTGACAGGTTCTATCGGGGTTATTATGCAAAGCATAAACTATGGCGGCCTTGCTGAAAAGTACGGTGTGGAATTTGTGACGATCAAATCAGGACCATATAAAGACATTATGAGTCCAACGAGAGACATGACAGAAGAAGAGCGAGCAATGCTACAAGATATGCTAAATGATTCTTATGAGGACTTTGTTGATATTATTGAAGAAGGAAGAAATATGACAGAGGCTGAAGTTAAGAAAGTAGCAGATGGAAGAATATTAAACGGAAGACAGGCCGTGGAGTCGGGTCTTGCGGATGAGCTTGGTTTCTTAGAGGATGCCGTAGCGGCAATTCAAAACGATTATGACTTAGGGGACGCAGAAGTATTTGAGTATGGTTTTTCTCCTAGCTTCTCTTCGTTATTTGCGATGAAGGCACAATCATTTTTTGGAGTAGACATTGAATCTAAACTGATTGCTAAGCTAATTGCAGATAATTCTGCACCAAAAATGATGTACCTTTATGGAAATGAATAAGGAGGGAATACAATGAGTGAGTTAGAACCAAATAACCATGAGCTTGTAAAAGAAAGCCCGCCTGTTCGTCAAACAATGGCCGTTTCGAAAACGGAAAGCTATGTACAAAAGGCTGCTGGCTTTTGGATACGCTTTTGGGCTTATATAGTAGATTTGCTCGTGCTATCTTCTGTGGGCATGCTGTTAATCAAACCAGTTTTCCGCTTGTTCTCATTGGATGTAAGCAGTTCAAGCTGGTATGCACCGATATCACTTGTAACAGCAATTCTTTTCTATTTGTACTTTGTTCTTATGACGAAGTTCTTTTCACAAACAGTGGGTAAAATGATTTTTGGCATTCGTGTTGTATCTAAAGGAGAAGGAAAGCTAACATGGGGTACGGTTTTATTCAGAGAATGGGTAGGACGTCTAATATCAGTGATACCATTTAACCTACCGTATGTAGTTGCGGCCTTTACGCCACAAAAGCAAGCAATCCATGATTTTATCGCAGATACACTAGTAATACACGAATCTTCCTATGACAAAAAGGAAATTGTAGAATATAAGCGCACTCCTGTTGCAAATGAGTTGCAAGAGACAAACGAATTCTAGTAAGATGAGAGTATCGAAAAGGAGGCTACATAATTATGACACAAGTAACATTTAAAAATAATCCTGTAACATTATTAGGCAAAGAGGTAGAGGTTGGGGAAAAAGCTCCAAACTTTACAGTATTGGCAAATAACCTATCGCCGGTTACTCTTGAGGATTCAGCTGGAAAAACTCGCCTGATTAGTGTAGTACCTTCCCTTGACACTGGTGTTTGTTCAGCACAAACTAACAAGTTTAACGAAAGTGCTGCAAGTCTTGGTGATGATGTTGTTATTTTAACAATCTCTGTTGACCTACCTTTTGCACAGTCTCGTTGGTGTGGAGCAAATGCAGCAGATTCTATTCAGACATTATCTGATCACCGTGACCTTTCTTTCGGGAAAGCATTCGGAATAGTAATGGAAGAGTTACGCTTACTTGCTCGCTCGGTATTTGTAGTAGATAAGAATGGTGTAGTAACTTACAAGGAAATCGTAAGTGAAGGTACTAACCATCCTGACTACGAAAAAGCGCTTGAAGCTGTTAAAGCAGCACAATAACTAACACTATAAAAAATAAGTAAACCCACTCTATTTCGAGTGGGTTTTCATTTGAGGGATCAGTATGCAAACAAATGTAGAAAAAATCTTTTCATTTATCGATCAAGAAGCCACATATATAGAAGAGCAGGAATCTGCTCCTTATTTAGAAGGAATCGTCTATGCACTTGAGCTATGGCTTGAAAATAAAAAAGCTCCTGACCTTGTGAATCCTAAAAAAGAAGAGATTCGTAAAGCTATCCAGCTCGCTATTTTAAAAGGGATGAGCAAGTCTACTCAAGCAAATCACCAAATGACTCCGGACGCAATTGGCCTACTATTAAGCTATTTCGTAAAAGAAATGAACAAGGAGAAAAAGGAGCTGTCCTTTTTAGATCCAGCACTAGGCACTGGAAACCTTCTATTCACCTTAATGAACGTCATTCCGAATACTTCCCATGCGTTTGGAGTGGAGATAGACGAGTTACTTATTCAGCTGGCTGCGCAGGTTGGGGAACTCCTGGAGCAGGACATCCAGTTATTTAGACAGGATGCAATTCGTCCACTGATGATTGATCCCGTCGATATAGTTGTAAGTGACTTGCCAGTAGGATATTATCCAGACGAAGAGGCCTCGAAGGATTATTTCCTTCATAGCGAGGATGAAATGCCTTATGCCCATCATTTGTTTATGGAGCAAGCGATGAAGCATGTAAAGCCGGGAGGGTATCTATATTTTCTAGTCCCAGCTACGATTTTCGAATCAAAGCAAGCACCACAGCTGCATAAATTTATAAAAGAAAATGGCTGGATACAAGCAGTCATTCAACTTCCAGACTCTATCTTTAAGAACAAAGCGCAAGAAAAGAGTCTCCTTATTTTACAAAAGAAAAGTGAAGACTTAAAGGCTCCACGAGAGGTCTTGCTTGCGAAGGTACCAAGTATGACAAATCGAGAAGCAATGGAGCTATTCTTCAAAAAAATCGACATATGGCAAGAGGAAAATAATAGGTAAAATTTGCCCGCCCCTTTTATGCAAGGTACAATTATTGTATCAGTATAAAGAAGGGGCGTGTTCTTATGCCAAATATTTTAGCAGTTAATGCAGGTAGTTCTTCTTTAAAATTTCAGTTGTACTCAATGCCCGAAGAAAGAGTAATAGCAAAAGGATTAATCGAAAGAATAGGATTATCAAATCCTGTGTTTACGATGAACTTTGACGATGAACGTATCCACTTAATAGAGCAAGTAGATAATCACGAACAGGCGGTTAAATTGCTCATTAAAATGCTGATTGATCGCAAAGTAATTCAGTCGTTAGAAGATATACAAGGAATTGGCCACCGTGTCGTACATGGAGGAGAAACATACAATGACTCCATTTTAATAAACGAGGACGTAATCAAAAATATTGAAAGATTAGCAGAGTTTGCTCCACTTCATAATCCAGCTAATGTTACAGGTATAAGAGAATTTCAAAAAGTTTTGCCAAAAATACCAGCCATCGCTGTGTTTGATACTGCTTTCCATCAAACGATGCCTGAAAGTTCTTATTTATACTCGATTCCGTATGACTATTACGAAAAGTATAGTATTCGAAAATATGGTTTTCACGGAACCTCACATAAATATGTCGCTCACCGAGCAGCAGAATTATTAAATAGGCCACTAGAAATAACTCGCCTAATCTCCTGTCATCTCGGAAATGGGGCAAGCATCGCTGCTATTCACAAAGGGAAATCTATCGATACCTCCATGGGCTTTACTCCACTTGCAGGAGTAACAATGGGCACAAGATCAGGAAACATTGACCCGGCACTGATACCATACCTAATGGAGAAGACAGGGAAAAGTGCAGAAGGCATCCTAGATATACTAAACAAGAAATCTGGAATGCTCGGAGTATCAGGCTTTTCTAGTGATCTACGAGATATCGTAACAGAAGCAACCAAAGGCAATGACCGTGCCCAGCTAGCACTAGACGTATTTGCCAACCGAATACACAAATACATCGGATCCTACGCAGCCCGTATGAATGGAGTAGACGCCATTATCTTTACAGCCGGCATAGGAGAAAACAGCGAGGTTATCCGCGAAAAGGTACTCTCTGGTCTCCAATTCATGGGAGTCTACATGGACCCAGACCTAAACAAGCTGCACGGCAAAGAAGGCTTCATCAACTACCCACACTCACCCGTAAAAGTCATCGTCATACCTACAAATGAAGAGATTATGATTGCGAGAGATGTGATGAGGGTGGCGGGGATGTAGTTAATATTATTTCATCTTTAACACACCTTTTTTAACAAGGTTGTTTAAAGCACCAATGTTTTTAAATCTAAAATAAACACTTAATCTACTTAAATCTTCATTCGTTAAAGAGGAATAATCAATCATTAACTCATACTCCTGATCTAATTTTTGAATCATTGTTTTAGCATATTCTATTTGTTTTTTAGTTAATTGTTTTTCTTTTTTTAAATGTTCTTCAGCGATTTTTTCTTTATAATT
>NZ_JBAEAP010000181.1:0-2207 GCF_056205495.1 Psychrobacillus sp.
AAACTCGCAGGGGTAACCAATCAAACAGTAGAGAAAATAGATGACAATCTTAACAATGTCAATAAATTTAACGAGGCAGCTCTTCAAAAGCTGAAATTAGGGTTAGCACAAACTCACTCACAAGCCGAAACAGCGGAACAATCCAATGAGTCCTTTAAAGGTCTGTTTGAAACAATGAAGACGCTTCAGTTATCATTAACAAGCTATTTAAAAGAGATTGAAACGATTGCAGAAGACAGCGAATCCATCAATGTAAGTACAACAGAGTTTGCTGCAATCATTGTAGAAAGCACGGCTACTGTCGAGGAAATCAATGCAACTTTAGTCAATATCACAGAGGATCAGCTTGCTATTTCGGACTACATCGACGAAACCTATAAAGAAGCACAATCTATTAGTAAATAATTGCTGCTGATTAAAGTGTATCCAATTTATTTTAGATACGCTTTTTTATTTTGTGCAAGTAGCCTGTTAATACACCATCTTGCTAAAGTTCACAAAAATCCCTTCTGTTGTTATACTATTTCAGGTTGAATAAAAGAATTTACATGAAAGAGGAATAGTAATGACTACTACGACAAATAATAGAGTTCATAAAGAAATTTCTCCTTGGATGGCGAATGTTAGAGATTATTTATATGTCATCATTGGTGCTGCGATTATAGCGCTTGGCTTTAATGTGTTTTTATTGCCAAACCAGGTTGCATCAGGTGGGGTAAGTGGGATAAGTACTATCTTAAAAGGAGTTTTTGGCTGGGAGCCTGGGCTTGTTCAATATGCTTTTAACATTCCTTTGTTTATCGCAGGCTTAATATTTCTTGGTGCAAAATTTGGGATTAAATCTTTTGTAGGAACCTTAGTTTTACCTGCAGTAGTTTTGCTAACTGCAAGCTGGGAACCATGGACATATAATCCTTTGTTAGGTGCATTATTTGGTGGTATTACGGTTGGTCTAGGTTTAGGAATCGTTTTTAGAGGCGGCGCGTCAACAGGCGGAACAGACTTAGCAGCTCAAATCATAACCAAATATACTGGCTTTTCTTTAGGAAGAAGCGTCTTGCTAATCGATGGTCTAATTGTGTTGAGTGCTGCCGTAGTATTTGATATTGAACAAGCTTTATACGCTTTAATAGGTTTATTTGTAACTACTAAAACAATCGATATTGTGCAACTAGGATTCAGCCAATCAAAAATGATTTATATAATTACGAATAAACAGGACGAAATTAGAGATGCTATCTATAAGGAGATTGATCGAGGGGTAACTAAACTACCTGCATATGGTGGATATACCAATGAAGAGAAATCTATCCTTATGGTGGTGGCGTATCAAACAGAGTTCACAAAGCTGAAACATGTGGTTCAAATCATTGACCCCACTGCATTTGTTATAGTTTCTGATGCCTATGAGGTGTTAGGAGAAGGTTTCAAAAGGTACTAAATTTGGTATAATATGAGTGCATTCATAATGTTGAGGGAGGTTAACTAAATGAATAAAAAATTATTAGCTGTTATCTTTGGAGCAGGTCTTATGCTTGCTGCTTGTGGCGGTGGAGACGACGAAGCAAAAGATACTGGCACAACTGACACTGGTACAACTGATTCAACTGAAACCGCGTCTGTAGATGCTGAAAAAATTGTAAATTCTAAATGTATTAGCTGTCACGGCGGAAATTTAGAAGGACAAGGTAATTTCCCTGCGCTTGCTGATGTAGGATCACGTTTATCAGAAGATGAAATCTTAGATGTTATTTTAAACGGCCGCGGAGCAATGCCGGGTAAAATCATCGAAGGCGCTGATGCAGAAGCAGTTGCTGCATGGTTAGCAGAGAAAAAATAAGATAGTGGACAAGCAGCTACTTTTATCGGTAGCTGTTTTTTTGTTGGAATAAGACATAGTGTAGGGATGGTGTCCCGTAAATTTGAGGAAAGTGCCCATAAAGTAAGTGGAGGTGTGTCCCATAAATCACAGGTATGCGCCCGTAAAGTTAAAAAGTGCCCATAGAGTTGAGGGAAGTGCCCCATAAGTGAGTGGAAAGCGCCCATAAAGAAAGTGAAGGTGTCCCATAAAAGCGAGATATCCGCCCATAAAGTTGAAAAGCGCCCATAGGGTTGAGGGAAGTGTCCCATAAGTAAGAGGAAAGTGCCCATAGAGTAAGTGAAGGTGTCCCATAAAAGCGAGATATCCGCCCGTAAAGTTGAAAAGC
>NZ_JBAEAP010000182.1:0-11356 GCF_056205495.1 Psychrobacillus sp.
CAAAAACCTCATGCTGATAGAGGATCTTTTCAATAATTTGTTGAGGACTTCCGATATTCATCACATCGTGTGGATCGTCTCCTTGCATAAATTGATGCTTAGGATAACCATGCCCGTTGATTAGCTGGAGACCGTGGTTGAGATAAGGATAAATTTCTTGTTGGGCTAGTTGGGTTGTTTCTGCAGTGTAGAAAAATCCTGCAGTTGCAACAGGAAGCGCTTCAGGATTAAAACCACTTTCTTTAGCTGCATTTCGATAAGCATCTATGGAAACTTTAAAGCTAGTAGCAGGACCTCCTAATGTTGCTAAAAACATTGGAACGCCTGCATGTCCTGCTTTGATCGCGCTTTCTGGACGTCCACCAACAGCTCGCCAAATTGGTAAAGAACCGTTTTGAGGACGTGGGATAACCTTTGCATCCTTCAATGGAGCACGAAATTCACCGCTCCAGTTTACGATCTCTTCTTTATTAATTTGAAGGAGTAGCTCAAATTTTTCTTCAAAGAGCTCTTCATAATCTCTCACGTTATAGCCTAACAAATCGAAAAGACCAACTCGGGAAGCCCTGCCAGCAATGATTTCTGTGCGACCTTTGGAAATTAAATCAATTGTAGCAAAATCCTCATAAACCCGTACGGGATCAGAGGTACTTATGATCGTAGAAGAGCTAGCAATTTTAAGTGTGTCCGTGGCTTGTGCTATAGCAGCCAAAACAACCGAATGAGCTTGTGTAGTAAAGTACTCCTGATGACTTTCCCCTACGCTAAAAAAATCTAGCCCTGCCTGCTCGGCTAATTTGGCTAGATCTATTATTTCGTTAAGTCGCTGAGCGGAAGAAATACGTTCACCAGTATGGGGATTAGGAATATGGTCCCCTAGTGTATAAAGGCCAAACTCTAAGCCTTTGCTTTGGTCTATTCTATAGTTTTGCAATTATCGTCACCTCTCCAAGTTTACAGTTTAAAAAAGATAAATAGTAAATTAAAGATACTAAAGAAAACTTTAAAATGGAAAGCTTTTGTCTTATCTAAAAGTGCTCTATCTTCAAAAAGAAAAACAAACTTATAAACAGCTTCTCCCCAAAAGAAAATATGTAGCTGCTCATTATAGTAAAAATTTAAACTTTCTCCACAAAGTTACACACATATTCAAAAATTTATAACATCTTTTTGGGAGAATGTAGATAATTTCTAAAAAGTTATGCACTTATACACATAGTTATCCCTATTATTAAATACTACTGAAAGTTATCCCCATATTAAGGATTTCACCAAACGTGTGACAAAATAATGTTGTTATATCTTTTTTACTATACAACGCTTGAGTTATATGTTTTCCTTATTTATTAGAAGAAACCAGTGGTGGCAAGACGAAACGTGGAGAACATAGAATATATTAAGAATGAACACTTTATACAAAATATTTATTGCTCTAACGTCAAAGAAACAGTAGAGGCAAGTTTGTTAGACAATCAGCTTTTGTACATGAACCAATTAGGTCCTATCAAACTAGAAGTAGCATTTGACCAGTATGATGATGTGGTTTCTCAACTAACAGACCGTTTACAAAATGAAGAGCTTGCAAGAGAAACAGTGAAGCAAGGGGCTTTTACATATAAACAAGTTCGCTATATAGCACAGGCTGGTCTTGTAGACGGACTAATCTTAGAGGAGTCAGGGCGAGTTCAGCTTCTAAATGAGTCGCTAGGCATGAGTGCTGCTGTTGCTTTTGCGCAAAGTACATGGAACGGAGCCACTCGTGAGGAAGCGGTAGAAAATGCGGTGTTCACTGGGTTAAATATAGTGGGAGAAGCAGTAGTAGATGAGGTACTGTCAAATGACATGCAGGATATTGAGCTAGATGATGCTTTTGAATTAGGGAGTGGCGTCAGGGGAGCTATTCGAAAAAATGGAGCGAAGGTTGTAGCAAAGAAAGCTGCTGGAAAGTTTACTCATAAGGCTATGATTGGCTCACTAGCAGCGAAAAAAACTATTCTACTACTAAATGCTAACGTGGTTACCGGTGCATTAGTAACTGGTATGCTTTCTACCTTAGACATTTCCCGAGCTATAAAAGGTGAGATGTCTAAAACACAGTTGTTTAAAAACATCACGAAAACAGCTGCAAATGTGGCAGGTAGTATAGGAGGTATGGCAATCGGTGCAGCTATAGGTGCTCTTATTCCATGGGGGAGTACAAGCACTGGGGCTCTAGTAGGCGGTATAGTTGGTTTAATCATCGGTAGTATCGTCACATCTAAAATTGCAAGTAGGATTTTAAATCGTTTTATTGAAGACGATGCAAAAGAGATGCTAGATTTATTCGAGGTACAGCTCGAGCAGCATGTATACAACCATTTGTTGAACGAAAAAGAGCTTCAAAATCTTTTGGATATATTTAAATCGAAATACAAAATCCCTAAATTATTACGACAAATGTACAAGTCTAATGATCGTGAACAGTTTGCAAGAGAGATAATTCAAAAAGAGCTTTTTAACATATACAGTAATCGCAAAAAGTTAAAGCTACCGACTATAAATGAAATCTATAAGGCTTTATTAGAAATGAGATAACAAAAGGCCATTGCTGAGAGCTTTTCAGTAATGGCCTTTTGTTATATAAAATGGATAGAGATTGATCGCCGACATATCACGATAGCCTCTATTTAAACTTCTTTGTTTCTCTCCGTAATTTCACAACCGTCATCTGTACAAGTTGCATCTGAATCAGTTTGAATATGCTGAAGAGGCGCGGTTTGATTTTCTTCCTCCCAAACTTTCTTCAATGTTTGGACGAAGGCTTCGTGAGGCTGCGCTCCAGAAATGGCATATTTTCTGTTGAAAACGAAGAAAGGCACTCCTTGAACACCGAGCTGCTGACCTTCTTGCTGATCCATTCGGACTTCATCTAAATAATCAGAGCTTGTTAGAACCTTGCTTGCTTCCTCACGATTTAATCCGACTTCGGTAGCTAAGTCTAAAAGAGTTTCGTGCTCACCTAGGAATTGAGATTCTAAGAAGTGAGCGCTTAAAAGACGTTCTGTTAATTCGCCACCTTTTCCTACCGATTCTGCATATTTCACTAAGTGATGCGCGTCTAATGTATTTGTTTGTTTCATTTCGTCAAATTGGTATGCCAATCCTACTGTTGCTGCATTAGCAATGACCTGCTCATTCATTGCCTTTGCCTGCTCAGGGGACATATTCATCTTTTTAGCAAGCATTTCATGAACAGTTACACTTTTATCGCTTGGTAGATGAGGCTGTAGCTCAAAACTTTTAAAGCTAACTTCTACTTTGTCTTTTTGATCAAACTCCTCTAAAGCCTGCTCTAAACGACGCTTTCCAATATAACAAAATGGACAAACAAAATCCGACCATACTTCAATTTTCATGAGTGTTCCCTACCTTCCTATTGATAGAGTTAATATAGCATAATTCATATAAAGAGCGGTCCTTGTTTGCTTAGAAACCTCTTCTTGAGGTTATTTGTTTAATCCATTTGTATAAGGGAATTTAACAGGTAACACACTCTGTTTAAAGGAGAGGATTAATATGAATAAAAATGTCGCAGAGGTTATATTAGACCAGCTATCCCTTTTAGGGGTTAAGCGGATTTACGGGGTGACTGGTGATACTATTATTGGTCTTTTGGACGCAATGGCCAAACAGGATAAAATCGAATTTATTGCTGTAAAGCATGAGTCTGTAGCAGCATTCATGGCTTCGGCGGAAGCAAAGATGACAGGTAGACTAGCAGTATGTACTTCTACAATGGGCCCAGGTGCAGCCAATCTTTTAAATGGTCTAGGTGATGCATATTCAGACAAGGCACCTGTATTAGCGTTAACGGGTCAAGCCGAACAAAAAGAAATGGGGACAGACTTTCAGCAATATGTCGATCAGCAGGAGCTATTTAAGCCATTTGCAGCATACTCAGCAAACTTAAATAGTGAGAATGCCATTGTTGATTTGCTTCAGAAGGCAGCTGAAATTTCTCTACAACAGAGAACAGTAACTCACATATCGGTGCCTAAAAATTTATTTGAAAAAGAGACTACTGTAAAAGCTAGACAACTCCCGAAAGTATTAGAGGGAACAGGCACCTTTGAACTAAATGATTTAGAAGAGGTAGCGGGAGTGATGAAACAGGCACGACAACCAATGATTTTAGCTGGTGCAGGAGCAAGAGGGGCAGCAGGAGATATAGCAGAGCTGGCTACGACTTGGGGAGCAGGAATTTTATTAAGTCTAGGTGGCAAAGGCATTTTTGAGGATGCTACACCTCATCTCATCCAAGGGATTGGCGAGGGAGGAAATCCCCATGCCCCAACGGTATTTAAAGATGCGGACGTAGTTCTAATAGCAGGAGCAACCTGGTGGCCAGAGGGATATGTGCCAGAGAATGCGACTATTATCCATATTGACCTTCACCTAGAGCATGCCAAGAAAAGAGTGGCAGCAGATTACGGGATTAAGGGTAAAACTGAGCAGGTTATTCCTCTTCTACTAGAAAGCATGAAGGGCAAACAGAAGAATGAAGAGTGGCTTAATCGCATAGAGGCAGTAAAAGAGAAATGGGCATATCAAAACGAACAGGAAGGTCAAATACAAGGATCTCCCGTTCATCCATCACGAATAGCAAGAGGACTAGAAAATACGGTAGCAGATGATGCAATCATTGCCTTGGACACAGGAGACGTAACAGTGTGGATGAATAGGAACTTCCGTCAAACTAACCAAAAGGTTCTTTTTTCAGGATATTGGCGTTCCATGGGCTTTGGTCTTCCTGCAGCAATTGCAGCAAAGTTAGAGCAACCAGAAAAACAAGTGGTAGCTGTAGTGGGGGATGGTGGTCTGGAAATGACATTGGCCGATTTACTGACCGCTACTCGTTATGAGTTAGATATAACTGTAGTCGTTTTTAATAATGGGGCCCTCCAAATGGAAAGCGACAAGATTAAAGCGGCTGGAAATAAAGAATTAGGGTCACACCTGACCAATCCAAATTTTGTGCAAGTGGCAGAGGCTTGTGGTTGGAAGGGGTACCGAGTGGAAGCAGATAACAATTTAGAAGAAATACTGAACAAAGCCCTCCAAACTAAAGGACCAGTATTAGTCGACGTATGGACCGAGCAAGCATTTTTCCCAGAAACCGAATAACAAAAAAAGAAGCCCTAGATAGGGCTTCTCAGAGTGTAGACAAAAGGGTTGGAAATCGAAACGATTTCCAACCCTTTTGCTACTATCACAGTTTACATTCTGGAAAAAGATCTAATTCACCTCTCGATTTTGTTTGTTTTACGCCATTTTTGGCGTTTTCCAGGTCCAGCTGGCCAACTTCTTAAGATTTAAGGCAGCAAAAGTTAGCATCGGCAAAGACACGTTCGATCATCTCTTTACGCTTCCCGTAAATTTCTTTCATTTCATAGTTATGACGTAAGTCCTCAGCTACATCCAAATAGTCTTGCCAGATTATGACGTAGAATCATCTTTTGTTTATTATTACTCTGCGTGCATTGGTTTGATTTTTCGTCATCATATCCATCCCCTCGTTCATTTTATAGGGGGCCCCGTTGATTGGAGCGAAGAACGGCGACTCCAGCGGGAACAGCGCGAGCTGAAGACCCTGGACTGAGCGCAGCGAGGGAGTTTCAAGGAGGGAAAACTAAGGACGTCACATCGTGTGACAACGTTTTCCTGACCAACATCCTGTTGGCCTAAGCCGTGCCCGCGGAAAGCGTCCGTTCGTAGCGGAAATCAACTCTTCCTCGCGTTACTTCTATTTTAAAAGGGAAAATCCACGTCTGCATGTGGTCAGACGTGGATTTAGTCACCAATTAAAACATTGGGAATACGTAAGAGATTAGGAACCAAAGGATACCAAAGAATATTATTAGGTAAGCAGCATACTTGATGAAGGTTGCTCCTACCATCCCAGAATCTGTTCGCTCTTCACGATGTACTTCTACGCGTTTTTCTTCTTCAGCCATGTTCACTCCCCCTCTCGCCGTATTTTTGGATATATATTTTAATTAGGAAGGTTAATAAATGATTACCCACAAAGAAATTTGAGTAAACCTATCACATATAAAATAAGTTGAAGGGCATAGAGTCCTGTATTAAAATGAGGTAAATTGGAGGTAATAAAATGACGACAGCATTGCCGAAATGCCCAAAATGCAATTCCGAATATACATATGAAGATGGCTCTCTTTTAGTTTGTCCTGAATGTGCTCATGAATGGTCCTTAACAGAAGAAGTAGGAGATACGGCAGAAGAGTTGGTGGTGAAGGACTCTAACGGGAATATCCTTCAGGACGGAGACTCTGTTACAGTTATTAAAGATTTAAAAGTAAAAGGGAGCTCTTCAACGCTAAAAATCGGGACGAAAGTAAAGAGTATCCGTCTAGTAGATGGAGATCATAACATTGATTGTAAGATAGATGGCTTTGGGGCCATGAAGTTAAAGTCTGAGTTTGTGAAAAAGAGCTAATATAGGTCTCTTCGTTTAGAATGCATCACAAGGCACTGAAGAAGCAAGTACGTCATTCATGTACTTGCTTTTTTTTATCTAGCCAGTTCTTATTTTTTATCCAATTTAAACAACTTTTTGAAAAAAGGTATCACTTTATGCAAGCGTTTGCATTATAATGAATATATCAAATACTTCTGATGGGGGTCGGAGAACATGAAGACAAATAAGGAGCCTTGGTGGAAACGAAGTGTAGTTTATCAAATTTATCCACGTAGCTTTATGGATTCAAACGGAGATGGAATTGGGGATATACAGGGGATTATTTCTAAATTAGATTATATACAGAAGCTAGGTGTCAACGTTATTTGGTTGAGTCCTGTTTTCGACTCTCCGAACGATGACAATGGCTATGACATAAGAAACTACCGTACTATTTTAGATGAGTTTGGAACAATGGAAGATTTGGATCAATTGATAAGGGAAGCAGAAGCGAGAGACTTACGTATAGTAATGGACCTTGTTGTTAACCATACCTCAGACGAGCATAAGTGGTTTGTCGAGTCCAAATCCTCAAAGGACTCTAAGTATAGAGACTACTATATTTGGAGGGAGGGGAAAGACGATTTGCCGCCGAATAACTGGGGCTCTGTTTTTTCCGGATCTGCATGGGAGAAGGATGAGGCGACAGATTCCTATTACTTACACTTGTTTTCTAAGAAGCAACCAGACTTGAATTGGGAGAATGAAATGCTCCGTAACGATATATATGAGATGATGACCTATTGGCTAGATAAGGGCATAGGCGGATTTCGAATGGACGTTATTAATTTTATTTCCAAGGTGGAGGGACTACCAGACGGAAAGGTTGGACAAGGACAGCTATATGGCGATGGAAGTCCCTATTTTATGAATGGTCCTAAAATCCATACATATTTAAAAGAAATGAATGAGCGTGTGCTCCAAAATTATGACGTGCTGACAGTAGGGGAGATGCCAGGAGCTTCTCCTAAGGATGCTCAGTTATATACGAATCCTGCAAATAAAGAAGTGAACATGGTATTCACCTTTGAACATATGGATTTAGACAGTGGACCTTTTGAAAAATGGGATGCAAAGCCACTGGATTTAGTTGCGTTAAAACACAATCTTGAGAAATGGCAGCATGCACTTCATGGGGTAGGATGGAATAGCTTATATTGGAACAATCATGACCAGCCTCGTGTTGTTTCTCGTTTTGGAAATGACCAAGAATATCGAGTTACTTCTGCTAAAATGCTAGCTATTTGTCTTCATATGCTACAAGGAACTCCTTATATTTATCAAGGAGAAGAATTAGGTATGACTAACGTTAGATTTGATAGTATTGAAGACTACAAGGATATCGAAACGATTAATATGTATAATAGTAAAATAGAACAAGGTATCCAAGAGGATGCTATTATGCGTGGTATTTATGCTAAGGGTAGAGACAATGCACGTACACCTATGCAGTGGACAAGCGATGGGGGATTTACGACTGGTACTCCGTGGATACAGATGAATCCAAATACTACTGAAATTAATGCTGAACAGGCGCTATCTGATTCCTCATCCATCTTTTATACGTATCAAAAGCTTATTGAGTTGAGAAAACAGCACGACATTATAACTTATGGAAGCTTTCATTTGCTATTTCCAAACGATCCAAAGCTTTTTGTATATAAGCGCCAAACTGAGAAGGAAGAATGGCTTGTCATCACGAATTTCTCAAATAGTACAGAGAAACTGCAATGGGCTAGCTGTGAGGTAGATGGTCTTAGCGGAAAAGTAATGATAGCTAATTACGACTCACAAGAAATAGAAGAACATGGGATAAATGTACGTCCCTATGAAGCAGTAGTATTAGCTTTGAAAGGAGATTATAAAGTGAAGAAGGTACTTGGCATAGATATTGGTGGAACCAAAATACGGATGGGCGTTGTGAATGAGACTGGAGAAGTCTTGGCTGATATAACAGTACCTACAGAGCTTCCCTTATACCCATATTTAGAGGAGCAGGTTTTAAAGATTAAAGATCAGTTCCCTGACATCTCAGGAGTTGGTATTGGAACCAGAGGAATGGTAGATGCTGAGACTGGAACAGTCACCTTTGAAAAGGAGCTGCCTGGCTGGGAGGGCACGCCTGTAAAGCCGCTATTAGAGACAGCTACGGGACTTCGAGTCGAGTTAAATAATGATGCGAACTGTGCTGCACTTGCAGAGGCACGTATTGGAGCAGGAAGTAACTTTTCAAAAGTAGTTTGTGTTACGGTTGGTACCGGTCTTGGCGGTGGCTTTATATTTGATGGTCAGGTTATGAATGGTGCGAATGGTGGAGCTGGAGAAATCGGACATCTCATTTTATATCCTAACGGGTTAGTTTGTGGTTGTGGACGACCAGGCTGTAGTGAACAATACGTATCAGGAACCGCATTAAAGAGATTGATTAAAGAAGAGCATGTGATTGATCCGACTACTGGAGAATTGGCTATGCCCCATACTTTATTTAAGCTAGCTACTCGGGAGATTGAAAGTGCAAAACGTGCAAGAGATCGTTTTATAGCAGACTTTGCAATTGTTCTTTCTACCCTTCAAGCAGTAATTGATATGGATTGTATAGTTATTGGCGGTGGCGTTTCGGAATCTGCCGATGAATGGTGGGACTTGCTAATCGAAAAAGTAAAACCATTAATGCTTAAACCAGTTGAAATTAAACGAGCACAATTTGGTAATGAAGCAGGTATGCTTGGTGCCGCAATGCTTGTTGTATAAATAAAATGCTTTGTCTCTTCCGGGACAAAGCATTTTTTTTAAAGAAAAATGGAGAATCGGTCGGTTAAGTCAAATAATCGGTCGGTCACACTGAAAAATCGGACGGTTCCACAGTATATAGGAAAACTCTACTGAAATATGAAAAACTGTAGCCCCCAACTTGGAGGCTACAGTTTTAATATCCAGGCTTTTTAAGAATCTTAAAGATATTTCGCTTATAGTCTTCTACTCCTGGCTGATCAAAAGGATTAATGTCCAGCAAGTAAGCACTATACGCACAAGTCATCATGTAGAAATATAATAAGTGACCAATATGCTCTTCATCTAGCTGTTCCATCGTTAATGTGATTTGAGGAACACCACCATCTAAATGGGCAGAGGCAGTCGCTTCGTGACATGCCTTATTGAAATCGTGTAACGTCAGACCGCTTAAGTAATTTAGCTCATCGCGGTTATCATCTGCTTCAAAGACGGTTAGATCATCTGAAACCTGTTCGACCATGAGGAATGTTTCAAATAGCATACGCTTACCATCTTGGATGTATTGTCCTAATGAATGGAGGTCCGTTGAGTACAGTACGGAAGCAGGGAAAATACCTTTTCCTTCTTTTCCTTCACTCTCTCCAAATAACTGTTTCCACCATTCCTGGACATACTTCAGCTTCTCGTCAAAGGTAGCCATTATTTCCACAGGATATCCCTTACCGTATAAATGATTTCGGATGACAGCGTATTTAATAGCCGCATTCGAATGAACATCCATCACTTGAAATTCCTCTTCAGCTTGTTTAGCTCCTGCTATCAATTGCTCAATATTATGCCCAGCTGCTGCGATTGGTAATAGGCCAACTGCTGTAAAGACAGAATAGCGGCCACCTATATCTTCTGGTACTACGTAGCGCTTGTAGCCCTTTTCCTTCGCAAGAGACAATAGAGCACCTTTTTCCTCGTCTGTAGTGACGATGATGCGAGCGGCAGCCTCTTCGCCGTAGCGTGCTTCCATGTACTGGCGTAGGAATCGGAAAGCAATAGCCGGTTCGGTTGTCGTGCCCGACTTAGAAATAACATTTAAAGTTACTTCCTTAGAGTCTAAGTAAGCAATCAATTGCTTTAAATAAGCACCACTAACTAGCTGTCCCGCGAAGATAACTTCTAATTGGTTGTCCTTTTGGAATGGAGTAGCGAGTGATTCTAGAACTGCTTTGGAGCCTAGGTAAGACCCCCCAATCCCAATGACAACTAATACATCTGAATTAGAGCGAATATGCTCTGCGGTTTGCTTTATATCTTGTAAAAAAGCTTGCTGAGTGGAGCTTGGCCAATTTACCCATCCTAAAAAGTCAGATCCTAATCCTGTTTTTGACTGGATAAAATCATGAGTAGCCTCTAGTTTGTTATGTAATTCTTCTGTAAGGAGGCTTTGGTAATCCTCTGAGTAATTAACGGAAATTTTCATGAAGTACCCCTTTATTTTACATATTTTAATGACTTAATTTTACCATATCCATTGGGAAAAGTTAAAAAAAGCTATCATTATATTTATTCTTCCTGCTATTGGCCGAGTTGACTCCAATACTACTTGTATATATTGAGAGTAGAAGCTAAAGAGGAGGATAAAAATGAAGATCCAGCAAATTGACTTGTGGGTATCTAACTTAGAGGAAATGGTCATCTTTTACCGAGATACATTAGAGTTTCCTTTAAAGTTATGGAAAGATACCGAGGCCACATTTCAAATTGGGAATAGTTTACTTAGATTTATGAAGGACAGTGAAGCAGAGGATACTTTCTATCATTTTGCTTTTAATATACACTCAAATATGTTTTCAAAAGCTAAATTATGGCTGCAAGAACGTGTAACGTTATCTATAGAGGAAGGGAAGGATGAGGTAGAATATAGTGGTCATTTTAAAGCAAAGTCCTGCTATTTTCAGGATCCGGCAGGAAACATTGTGGAGTTTATTGCAAGAGAAGCAATTACACCAAAATCGAATGCTATTCACTTCACTTCAAACAATGTTATTGAAATTAGTGAAATTGGATTAACTACCCATAATATCATTGAGTTCGCAGACAAAATAATGGAAC
>NZ_JBAEAP010000183.1:0-7948 GCF_056205495.1 Psychrobacillus sp.
TACTATATCATTTGTAAAAAAAAATATTGATGAAAAGGAAGATCCTTTTGAAGGGGAGCAAATGGGGACAGATATGGCTGAAAACCCAGCAAACAAAGGGACTGGTAAAGGAGATAGTGCGCCAGATTTTACTTTAACCACATTGGATGGTAAAGAAGTTTCGTTATCTGATTATAAAGGGAAAAAAGTAGTGTTAAATTTTTGGACATCGTGGTGTCCGCCTTGTAAGGCAGAAATGCCGCATATGCAAAACTTTTACGAGGATATGACGGATGAAGATAATGTGGAGATCTTAGCAGTCAACCTTACTAGCAATGATCATGGATTAGATAAGGTTACTTCCTTTGTCGATGATTATGGTCTGACCTTTCCAATACCCTTGGACGAGGATGGCCTAGTAGAAAATGCGTACAAGATAATTCCTATTCCAACTACATACATGATCGATACTAACGGTATCATTCAAAATAAGATAGTAGGTCCTATGGATGAGCAAATGATGATAGATTATGTCGATAAACTAAAATAAGAATCTGATTTTTGGGCAAGTATTAAACTTCGTTTTCTTCACATATATTAGTGGAAAACTAGGAGGTTGAACTTGCGCAAAAATCGGATTATTTTATTTGGATTCATTTTAGTCATTGTGTTGGTATTAGGGTATTTATGGATGTCTGGAAAATCGTCAGAGCCAGAGAAAAGTAACGTTAGTAGTAGTCAAGTGATTGATGAAGCGTATCAGTTAATAAAAAAAGAGGCTGTTTTCTCGAAGAATGAAAAGTTATTAGTAGAGGGTGCAATTAGAGGTATGGCTGAAGCTTTAGAAGATCCACATTCTTCGTATTTAACGAAAGAGGAAGCGGAGACACAAGAATCTTCTTTAGCTGAAGAACGGGTTGGTATTGGTGTAGAAATTATGAATTCCGGCGGTAAGTTTATTGTTGTTGCTCCCATTAAAGATTCTCCAGCTTATAAAGCAGGTTTGAAGCCTCAGGATGAAATCGTGCGGGTGAACAGTGAACGAGTAGATGGGAAATCTATGGCTGAATTAGTTCGATTATTAAGTGGTGACAAAGGTAGCAGTCTTAAAATGACGATTTATCGTCCAAGCGAAAATCGTCATGTAGAGTTACATATGAAACGAGAGACAATCGCGTTGCATACTGTTTCCAGTGAAGTACTAGAGGTTGACGGAAAATCTATCGGTATTGTTACTATCACAATTTTCGGAGAGAAAACGGCAGAAGAGTGGGAAAAACAAACAAAAGCGTTAGTAGAGCGTGGAATACACGGACTAGTTGTGGATGTCCGAGGTAATCCTGGAGGTTATTTATTTAGCGTTTCTTCTATTATAGGAACCCTTCTACAAAATGGAAGTACATTTGCGTACATGCAAGATGCTAAAGGTGTTTTAGAAACGTTGAATACGGTAAATAAGGACACCCCTTACCTGAACAAGCTACCGGTTGTATTGTTGCAAAATGGGGGTAGTGCTTCTGCTAGTGAAGTTTTGGCTGGTGCGTTAAAAGACAATGAACGTGCCATGATTGTAGGGGAAACAAGCTTTGGTAAAGGTACAGTTCAAGAGACACACCCTTTATCTAATGGTGGAAAGTTAAAAATTTCTACCCATAAATGGTTAACTCCAAAGCAACAATGGATTCATCATAAGGGGATAGAGGCAGATTTGAAGGTAGAGCAGGATGAGTTATTCAACACAGATATTAAATATTATCATGGTGAGTTCCACCAAGGAGATTATGGAGATGAAATTAAGTACGTACAACAAATTCTTAGTGGATTAGGCTACAATATATCACGCAAGGACGGTTATTTTGATGAAGCTACTGTTGAAGCCATAGATAAATATAGAGAGCAAAATAAACTAGAAATTAATTCGAAGCTAGATGAGACGTTCTTTCAGGACTTAACGAACACAATTAATGAGTATAAGGCACGCAAAGAGAATGATCAGCAGCTTCAAATGGGTGTAAGTTATATAATTCACACCTTAAATAAGTAACTTGAGACAATAAACCTATACGGAAGTTCTCCTCGTTTGTTACAATAATAGGAACACTATGTTGTAAGCGAGGAGGATTCGTATGGTACAAGAAATATTAATAGAATTGGCAAAAGGGATTGGACGTTTCTTCCTTCATCCAGCTGTTTATATAACACTTCTTTTTTCTGTATTAATCGGATACTTTCGGGTGAAGAGAGAGAGAAAACAATTTCGAGCGAGAATACTTTGGGGTTGGACAGAGGCCAAGCATTTTTTGCTAGATGGTTATGTATGGGCAATTATTATATCTGTAATTAGTGTAGCGGTTGGATTGGTTATACCGTCCAGTTGGTTATTAGTTTATAGTGTATGGATGATTTTATTTGTTCTACTCTTTATGTATCAGGTCGGTTCTGCAATTTATGCAATTGCCTTAGCGGTAGCTACTTTTTATATCATGTTTTTCTATGATTGGTCTTATGAAATATTTTCATGGGAAATTGTTGGACAAGATATAGATGGACAAGTCATTGTTCCAATTGCTATTTTAGCAGGTTTATTGCTGATAGCAGAGGGTTTTATTATCCAAAAGCATGGGGCGACTAACGCTTCGCCTAGATTGGTTAAAACGGCAAGAGGCAGCGAGGCAATGGAATATGTAACTAAACGACTTTGGTTGTTACCAATTCTATTAGTCATACCTGGAGATGTTATACATACTTATCTGCCGTTCTGGCCACAGTTTACTTTAGGAGAGTCTACATTTTCTTTAATATTGTTTCCTTTTGTAATAGGCTTTCAACAAAAAAGCAGACATTCACTGGCAGAGAAATTTTTCCCTATGTACGGTAAAAGGGTTTGGCAATTAGGAATAATCGTGACAGTTGTAGCAGCGGTAGGCTATATAGAACCACTTATCAGTCTAATAGCTTTGGCGTTGGGAGTAATAGGAAGACTAGTAATATCCTTTATTGAGTATAGAAGAGAGCGTAATGGCTCCTTTGCTGTGTCTCCGCAATCGAATGGGGTAATGATTGCTGGTGTGCTTTCCGACTCTCCAGCAGAAAAGATGGGCTTAAAAATTGGAGAATGTATCGTTAAGGTAAACGGACAAAAAGTAACAGATGAGCAAGAACTGTATGAAGCCGTTCAAATCAATGCAGCCCATTGTAGATTAGAAGTATTGGATCATAATGGAGAGCTTCGATTGAGACAGCATGTTTTGTTTAGACATGACCATTACAGACTAGGATTAATCTTAGTAAGGTAGGAGAAACAATGGAAACTTTATCTATACCAACACAAGTGATACTTGCGATTGTTGCACCTGCTTTGTTAGTTGTGCTTTTTACTCGAATTACCTTTAATCGATATGTGGCCTTGCTACTAACAGTTGCTCTGTTCGCGGCATCTGTGTATGCAGGCTATACTCATCGTTGGTGGATTTATATATTAGATGCTGCATCTCTGACATTTGGATTTTGGTATGCCAGCTATATGAAAGCACGCGACAAAAAATCCGCCCCATAAAGGGCGGATTTTTTTTATCCATCGAGTTGATTGAAAGTAATAGTTAAGTAGACTTCCTCAAACAGGGGGCAAGAGGAAGTCAATTGGTAAAGTGAGATACTTGGATAGGTGCAACACTTTAAATCGTAAGCGCAACACTTAAAGTCATTCCCGCAACACTTCTATCGAAATGCCAAAACTTCAACACTTCACCATAGGCTTTCATTCACCGAATCAGGTATTCAGCTCAATCTTGCTTCTTAGCTAGCGCTTCTTCATATTCCTTTCGTACGTTGTGAAGCAGTTCAGCATCAGTTAGGATGCGATAGCCGGTATTGGCTAGAGCCTTAGCTCCCTTAATTAGTGCTTCGTCACCAAGCTGGGATTTGGCCGCTTCACGGAACTCGATGGTGTGACCTACTAAATCATCTGGACCAATTTTAATATGTGGATGGGCAGTAGGTACAGCATAGCTGATGTTACCAGCGTCTGTTGATCCTTTGCCTTTTCGTTTTTCTGTATGGACAAACTCTCCGACTGCTTCAAGCTCTTCATGAAGGATTTCATCTAATTTAGAATTTAATACAAAGTCCTGAACCTCGTTTTGGAATCGCTCAATTCGTACGGAGGCTCCTGTTGCAAGTGCTGCGCCATTTGCAATAGCATGCACTTTTTCAGCTACTTCCTCTGTTTTCTTCCAGCTTTCAGCTCGGATATAAAAGCGAGCAGAAGCGTAGTCAGGAATGATGTTTGGAGCATCGCCACCGTGGGTGATGATTCCGTGGATACGTACATTGCTTGGAAGCTGCTGACGAAGGGCATTAATGCCATTGAATAAAAGAATGACAGCGTCTAAAGCGTCTATTCCTTTCTCTGGAGATCCAGATGCATGTGCTGCTTTCCCATGGAAATGAAAATCTAATGGATCCACGGCAAGTGTTTCACCAGTTAAAGAAGTCTTGCCAGAAGGGTGAATCATTAGTGCAACATCAACGTCCTTAAGGAAACCGTGTTTCACAAAACTTCCTTTTGCACTTCCATTGGGTCCACCTTCCTCAGCGGGAGTCCCAAGAACGACTACATTTCCTCCTGTAAGAGGGAGGGCCTCTGCTAAGGCAATTCCAGCAGCAACGCTCGTTGTTCCGATAATATTATGCCCGCAAGCGTGACCTAGTCCTGGAAGGGCATCATACTCTGCAAGATAAGCGACGGTTGGCCCTTCTTTAGCTCCCTTTTTTATAGCGTAGAAAGATGTTTCATGCCCAGCAACAGCGGTAGTTACCTCGAAACCGGCGTCACGTAGTAGCTTTACATGTTTTGCACTAGCGAAGAACTCCTGGTTGCCGATTTCAGGGTTATTATGGATTTCCTGACTGACCTGCACGTATAATTCTTTGTTTTCCTCAATTGACTTTAGCAATAATTCCTTTGGTTCTTTTACAATACTCATCTGTATTCCTCCTATTTTTTATTTGATTAGATCTTCAAATGTTTTATCTAGTTGTTCCTGCGTTAAAATAACTAATGCGGATCCGCCTTTTGTATCCTCGGTGATTACTTTTTGGATATCTTCTTCTTGATATAATTCGACAATACGTGTGTATGTTTCGTTATTTTTATCTTCTCCACGGGCTACTATTGTGTTGACATAAGGATAGATGGATTCATCCTTTCCTTCTTCTTTGTATATAGGGTCCTCACCAGGTGAGAAGCCAGCCTGACCGGCAACACCGTTATTGATAATAGAAGCAGTTACGTCGGGCAACACTCGTGGTGTTTGCTGGGCAACCATCGGAATAATATCTAAGTTCAATGGGTTTTCGACAATGCCGCTTGGATCTCCAAAAAGCCCGAAGCTATCTGAAAGTGTGATTAAATCAGCAGACTCTAACAAACGAAGTGCACGAGCCTGGTTAGATGGGTCATCTGGGATCGCAATTTTATCGCCTTTTTTGATTTCACTAATGTCTTTAATTTTTTCCGAATAAACGCCAAGAGGAGCAAACATGGTTGAACCAATTGGAACAAGGTCATTTCCACTTTCCTTTACGTATTGAGATAGGAAGGAAATATGTTGGAAGGCATTTAAATCGATATCTCCCTGTGCTAAGGCATTATTGGGTAAAGTGTAGTCTGCAAACTCGATTAACTCAATTTCTATACCTTCTTTAGCTGCTTTCTCCTTTAAAACCGGCCACTGGGCACCATCAGAGCCATTCACACCAATTTTCACCTTAACTGTATCTTTGTCTGAAGCAGCTGAAGAGTCGTTACAAGCTGCTAAGACTATTGCTGCCAAAAGAGCAATTACTAATAAACTAATTTTTTTCATATCTATTCTCCTATCGTCTGATGAATTTTTTAGATAATGCATTTCCTAACCACTGGGCAAGCTGAACTAAAACGATGAGTATAACAACGGTTACGAGCATAACACTTCCCTCAAATCGCTGATATCCATAGGTCATTGCTACATGACCTAGCCCGCCTCCACCGACTGTCCCTGCTACAGCAGAAAAGTCTATTAAGCTAACAGTTATAAATGTTAAGCCGAGAATAAGGGGTCCAAGAGCTTCAGGTATTAAAACGGTAAATATAATTCGCAATGGACTTGCACCCATCGCTTGCGCTGCTTCAATTACCCCAGGATCTATGCTTACTAAGTTATTTTCCACAACTCGAGCTATAGAAAAGCTGGCGACAATCGTCATTGGAAAAATGGCGGCTGCAGTACCAATTGTTGTTCCCATTACAAATCTAGTGACCTGAGATATAGCTACTAAGAAAATGATAAAGGGGATTGGACGAATAATATTAATCAATATATTTAACAACTGAAAAACAATTTTATTTTCTAAAATGTTTCTTTCTCGTGTTACGAATAATAGAAGTCCAATCGTTATTCCTAAAATTGAACCAAATATTAAAGTGGCAATAACCATAATAATGGTTTCCCCAGTAGCTTCTACAATCCTCGGCCAGAAAGTACTCCAATCAACTTTCATGCTTTGCCACCTCCTGAATGTCAACGATTGTCTCTAGCTCATTAATAGCACTTTGTATTGCAACGATGTCGCCTTCAAAAGACACGATTAAATCTCCAAAAAGCCTTTCCTGTAACTCTCGAATAGATCCATAAACAATATTGAAATGAACGCGATGCTTCTGAGTTACTTGAGATAAAATGGCTTTATTTGTTACATCGCCCTTGAAGATTACTCGATAAAAGCCGTTGCCTCCACGAGAGCGCCAATCCTCTAAAATTTGAGGAGAAGGTAGATCCTGTTGTACAGACCGTATAAAGCGCTGAGAGGTAAGATGCTGTGGATCCGTAAACACATCGAATACGTCTCCTGATTCAATAACCTCTCCATTTTCCATTACAGCTACTCGATCGCAAATGGACTGAATGACGTGCATTTCATGTGTGATTAACAAAATGGTAATTCCAAATTCCTTGTTCACTTTTTTTAGTAAGCGAAGAATTTCTGCAGTAGTTTCTGGATCCAATGCAGAAGTTGCTTCGTCACAAATGAGAATATCAGGTGAGGTAGCAAGTGCCCGAGCAATACCAACGCGTTGTTTCTGTCCACCAGACAACTGGCTTGGATAATCTTTCTCTTTATCAGAGAGCCCGACAAAGCTAAGAAGTTCGTTCACCCTTTTTGTAATTTCACTTTTACTCAAGCCTGCTAGCTTTAGAGGGTAAGCGATATTTCCGCCAACTGTGCGAGAGTGGAACAAATTAAAGTTTTGAAAAATCATTCCAATATTTCTTCGTCTAGCTCGTAACTGTTTGGAAGTCAATGATTTGACATCGATATTCTGAATAAATACAGAGCCTGCAGAAGGACGTTCAAGCATATTAACTAGTCGGAGCAGCGTACTCTTTCCCGCACCACTAAAACCTATGATGCCAAATATCTCACCTTCTTTTATTTTTAGAGAAACATCTTTTACTGCATGCACCTCCCGCTTGCCAAGACGAAAGGTCTTGGAAACATTTTTAAACTCGATCATTCAAATTACCTCCTCATACATCATTGGTTCGTTACAGACAAAAGATAGTCATCTACCTTTCTATCACGAGAAAAAGAGAGCTTCCTTGTTCTTATCTAAAAACGATAAGAAAAAGAAAGCTCTCCAAAATTTACGAAAAAGCCAACTTTTCTCATCTTTCAAGCATTGCGCTTGCAGGAGTTGGCACAGTATTCAAAGATTTGAACCTGTTGCCGAAACGTCATAGGGCCTGATCCCTCGGTTTCTCTAGATAAGAAAGTGATGTGCTATTTAATTGTTGTAAGAATTGTTTTAAACTTTAAACAATAAAAACATAACCGTCAAGAGTTTTTCAAAAATAGGGTAATTTGAACTACTTAATTGATTAATTAAATATAAATTTTTGAAGGGCACAAAAAAATAATAAATAATATA
>NZ_JBAEAP010000184.1:0-2464 GCF_056205495.1 Psychrobacillus sp.
CATTTTCAATTGTCTAAAGAGGAATTAGGTTCTCGGATGGACGGTATGTATATCCAAGCAGCTGACCTTAGTAAGGGTAACGAAGCTATGCAACCTTATCCTTTTTGTGCAGATGGCGTTGTTAGAGTTGGGCATTGGGACATTAATCATGTGACTTGGTGGGTGTTAAAGGAGCATGGAATTACATTGCAGGGAACAGATATTCAAGAGTTAAAAGTCTCTACTGAATGGGAGGACGTCTTAGGGACGTTAAAATATAATATTAATCAATATTGGTATGAGAAAACAAAAGAAATACCAGATTCAGTGTCTGATGAAGTGGTGGAGGCTGTTACAGCTACTATTTGCAGAATTCTTTATTCACTCGAATATCAGCAGATCATTTCAAAAAGAGAAGCACTGAGAAAAGGATTAAGTATGCTGCCAAATGTTTGGCATCCTTTAATACAAGAAGGGATGAGAATTCGTACATTAGAGCAATCTCCTTCGCTATTTGCAACAGAAAGCTCACGTGCAGAGGCTTGTCGAGATTTAATATTGTACGCACATGAACTTTGTAATGCACGCTATTTTCAGGAGGTATAGAAATGGAAATTAGAAGATTAATAGGTGATGATGCAGAGGCATATTGGCAGCTAAGGCTTGAGGCACTGCAAAATAACCCCGAAGCATTTGGTACTAGTTATGAAGAAGCTATTCAAAGAGAAAATCCAATTGAACGAGTAAGAAGCAATTTTCAAGTAAATGGGAATTATACGTTCGGTGCATTTGAGGGAGATAAATTAATCGGTATGGTTACTCTTTTACAGGAGAGTGGCTCAAAAATGAAGCATAGGGCAAATATATTTGCGATGTATGTTAGTCCGCACGGGAGAAGAAAAGGTGCCGGTAAGTCCTTAATGGAGCAGGCGATTAAACAGGCAAGAGAAACTAATGAAATTGAAAAGATTAATCTCTCCGTAGTGTCCAGTAATGAGTCTGCTAAAAAGTTATACCTGCAGCTAGGATTTAAAGTATTTGGAACAGAAGAGATGGCCTTAAAGGAAAGAGATGTTTATTACGAGGAACATCATATGACCCTTATATTAAAATAAAGGAGAGATAGTATGGAGGAAAAGATAAGTAAACAAAAGGATAATACCAAGCTGCCTATGATACAAACACCAATACGTTCTATTTTTGAAAAGTTTTCTAGAGAAAAGGATGCTTCTTTAATATATGGGGAACCAATCATTATGGACAATAAACGGATTCTGCCAGTAGCCAAAGTGAACTACTTCGTAGGTGGAGGAGGAGGCGGTGGATTTACAGACGAGCAAAATGCTAGTGGTCAAGGAGAAGGAGAAGGAGCAGGTGGTGTATTTTCGATTAAACCAGTTGGAGTTTATGAAATCACCGAGGAAAATGTAAAATTCAAGCCTATACTTCCGATTAATCAATTACTTACTGTGTTCTCCATTATCACCTTAGGTCTTGCCTTCCTATTAAAGAAAAATCGAAAATAAGTTCTTTAAATAGCTTAATAGAAAAACGAAACGCTACCTTTTAAATTTAGTGGGTAGCGTTTTTTCTATTCTTTAACCATTGAATAAGCGTTAGCAATAGCAAGGCAAAAATTGCTCCACTTGTATCTAATAGAACATCCTGAAAGAGTGCAGATCGTCCACTCGTAAAGGATTGATGAAATTCATCTGCTGCCCCCAAAAGAAAGGTAATCAGTATTGCCAACAGCTTTCGATTTCTTATTTTCGGTAAAGCAATATAAATGGCTAATCCAATCAAACCAAAATAAAAAAAGTGCGTTCCTTTTCTGATTAAAAATTCAACAAATGCATAGTAGCCACGTTCCTCGACAGAGACATAAAATCCCCAATATGGAATATGAAATAAAGACAAAAAGGATTCCAATGGCTTGTTGGGAAGCCAGTTTTTAAGCACAGTCTCTAAAGACTGCTGTTCGGAAGTTTGACCCGAAGCAATAAATACAAAGAGAATTAAAAGTAATAGTGGGATATATTTTTTCATATAAAAACAGTAGCATAAACTGAACAAGAAACAAACTAATTACAAGTTTTAACACTAGATAACCATTTCTATCCCAAAATGATACGCTATGGTACACTTACGATAAGTGAATAATTTATTGCAGGGAAAAGGTGCTGACTTGTCAGCTTAATTGGGAATTCGGTGAAAAACCGAAGCTGTTTCCGCAACTGTAAATGCAGATGAAATAAGAAAAATACCACTGTTGACCAAACGTCGATGGGAAGGTTCTTAGAGTAAAATGATGCATGAGCCAGGAGACCAGCCTTTTCTTGAACGTATAAATACTCTTCGGAAGTTAAGGGGTTGTACGGCACGTGTCTATTTTTTCGATTGAATTTATAAAACGATAAATAGTATTGCGCCGCCCTTTTTGGGGTGGCGTTTTTTGTGCTGTAAGAGGTCGAGTATTGTATTGCAT
>NZ_JBAEAP010000185.1:0-5011 GCF_056205495.1 Psychrobacillus sp.
TGCATTTACAGCTAAGGGTGGAGACAGCTACGATGTTTTCGAGAAAATTTATAAAGCTGGTAAAGTAACTGACTTGGGACTTTCAGATTGGGAGAATTTAATAGAACAGTTTGAGTCACTTGATAAAATTCCTACGGAAATTGAAGGTAGAATTGTAGATATTAAAAAATAGTATAAATTTTATTCGCCCCCTGTCTTTTTAGATAGGGGGTTTTAGATGAAAATATGAACTATGGTATACGTATAATGTCATTAAAGGAATTCCATGTCGAGGAAGTGATAAAAATATATGGAAAAAGGACTGTAAGTTTTGCACTTACAGCCCTTTTTTAATGAAGATATTTTCTAGGCTTTAAATTCCCACAAATTCTCGGTGAGCTTCTTTATATATTCTAAGATCGGCTCGTAGCCTATCCCATAGCCTGTCGGCACTGTAATATATCCATCCTTGGCAACGACTTCAGGAGTAATAATATCCTCCTCCCAATAACGGGATGAACTTGATGTGTCACCTGGAAACGTAAAGTTAGGTAACGAGGCAAGTGCAATATTATGTGCACGACCAATACCAGCTTCCAGCATCCCACCACACCAAACTGGTATATTTTTTTCTAAGCAATAGTCATGGATTTTTTTTGCTTCTGTAAGTCCCCCGACGCGACTTATTTTTATATTAATAACTTTAGCGCTACCTAATTCTATGGCTTTTCTTACATCTTCAAGTGACAGGATACTTTCATCTAAGCAAATAGGTGTTTTAATTTCTCGTTGAAGTTTTGAGTGATCAACTATATCATCGTAACCTAAAGGCTGCTCGATCATTAAAAGATTGTATTGATCAAGCTGCCTAAATATTTCTATATCATCTAAGGTATAGGCTGAATTAGCATCTGCCATTAAAGGTAATTCGGGAAACGCTTCTCTTAGAGCAGAGATTAAAGAGATATCGCTTCCAGGTTTGATTTTCACTTTAATACGTTTATACCCTTCCTGTACGTAATTCTGTACGACACTTATAAGTTCATCAGAACTCTTTTGTAAGCCAATGCTGACTCCCACTTCGATATTTGTGAGGGTACCACCAAGTGCTTCAGATAAAGGAAGACTATTTCTTTTTGCGTAAAGATCCCAAATAGCACCTTCTATCGCAGCCTTAGCCATATTATTTTTACGAATAGGAGAAAATATAGCAGACACTTCATCTGGATGATTTATATCCCTATTTAATATTAACGGGATTAAAAAATCCTTTATAATATGTAAATTAGTTTGAAAGGTTTCCTCGTTATACCACGGAGCATGAAAGGCAGTAGACTCACCCCAACCGGTATTTCCACTTTCGTCCATAACCTCGACTAACAAAAAAGGCTTCTCCTTAACACTCCCAAAGCTAGTTACAAACGAATTTTTCATCGTCATATTTAGATGATGTAATCTTACTTTTTTAATAATCATTTTTATAGAACTCCTTAATTGGGAGGTTATTTCATCTTTTTTATAAACTGATAATAATTCACCGGTTCCTTAGTTTTACGAACAGCAATTATGGAATAATTTTCAATGAATAGAGTTTGTATGATTTTTCTAATCTGAAGATCCCATTTTAATGCTAGATCAGGCTCTGTGACACGCATTTCTTGAATCATTTGAGGAATTGGCACTTCATAAGCTTCCTCAGTCGGTACAAATATGCGTGGCTCGATTAAGACAGGATAATTATTTTCTGTAAAGTCAATGTGAAAAGGCTGTGTAAACTTTGTATTCTCCGGCATCGATTATCCTCCGCTTTCTTACTCTTAATCTACCACGTTTTATGCTTAATTTCATTGATATCCTACTAAAATTATGAATTTTCATCGACACCTTCAAAAAGAAAATGACTTGGGATACTTTGATACATCAGCTGTCTATTTTTAAAGGCATCCTTTTGTTCGACTATTAAGCCTGAAACAATGGCATTCATAAAAGAAAACAACGGTGCAACGGCATCAAAGGTTGACTTGTTTTGTGTAGATACAGGGAATAACACGTCGCTATATTCATGTATGGGAGCAAGCATAGAATCACTAATGCCAATAATATAAGCCTTTTGCTTTCTAACTAATTCTGCGATTTGAAGCGTTTCTTTCAAATAACGGTGAAAAGATATAATAATTACTACCGAATTTGAATTCATGCTAGCAATGGTTCTAATCACATCTTCTGTGTCCGGTCTCATAAAGTGAACATTTTCTTTTACTAAACCAATAGAAAAAGAAAGCCAATTGGCGGCAGGATAGGAAGTACGAAGGCCTAATACATAGATTGATTTTGCCTTTGAAAGTCTTTGTACGGCTGCGTAATAAGACGCGGCGTCTATTTGATCCATAGTAGCTTGAATAGATTGAATATCTTTTTCCATGACTTGTCTATGAAAGCTCTCTTCCTTAGATAATTCAATTTCTGTGTATTGGTAAGGGCTTGTTGAGGATTCATTGATAAAATAATGTTCACGCATAAGCTTTTGAAGTTCCACATAGCCGGAAAAGCCAAGTGTATAGGAAAAACGAATAACAGTCGATTCGCTTATTCCTATCCTTCCTCCTAATTCGGCAGCTGAACAAAGCGCTATATCCCGAGGATGATCTAATACATAAGTAGCCATTTTTTTTTGGCTTTTAGACATAGTAACAAAATTTTCACGAATAAGATTTTGTAATTGCACGGGGTTCTCCTTTTGAAGTTAAGGCGTTATTTTTGATGTCGTTTGAAGGTTAAGCTTCAATTTCTAATAATGCTTAATTTATCATAATATTCTATTCATTACAATTACTTTTTTTAGATAGGGGTTTTAAATAGTATATATCAATGTATTTATATAAAATCCTTTTTTTATAAAGTACACGAACAATAAGGTGTAGAATGTTCTTATTTATAGGTAAAAGTTAATTTTATGCTTTAGGTCAATGGTTTTTACTAATCCAATCTAGTTCATAAAAAATTCACAACTGGATTTTCATGCACCCAATAAAAAAAAACCACGTATGGTGGGGATAGTTATTTATTTTCTTTTTTCTCCTGAACTATTTTTTCTTCTTCGTCAAAAAATGGACAACCTTCACCAATCATATTAAGGGAGGCAATTTCATCTAGATCTTGCCTTCTTTTCATTTCATTAGAATCAACAGGATTTGAATTTGAGCTCAACCAATATCCCCTCTCAACTTTTACTTCAATATATTCTAGGGAAAAAGAAAAAAGTCCAAAAAAAAATTTCATTCCGTAAATTGAGGCTAAAATTCTATTATTTATGCAAATATCATCGTATTATGTCATAATCACGTTATATATTTAATTCTGAAAATTGCAGAAAATGGCAGATAGAGTAAAATATTAAAAAAGGAGGAGGGCTATATGTCGGTTCAACATTTTGTAGATGGAATGAATAAAAGTATAATTCATGTGGAAAAGTCAGTAGAACAAATGGTGCATCAAACTAGCATGACAAAACTCGATCAGCAACAAATAATGCGAGCTTTAATTGAGTTGAGTGAGAAAGTAAAACTGATTGAGATGTATATTCACATACAAAAAAAAGAAGACCACTCTTAATGTCTTCTCCTTGGTATTTATTTAAGTTATCTCTTTAATGATTTTTTCTATATCTTTAAGCGGTGCATGGCAACTATTATTTTGACAAATTTGTACCGACAAGGTTTCTAAAGGCGCTTTGGTTGACCAAGTATCAAACGGTCTATACGTTGTCTGAAGCACCTTTACGATATCGCTTATTGGGTTACCGATTAACTTTATTTCTCTTCCTTTACCATTTAATGATTGGTATGCGATTAGCGAAGACAATAGAGAGGTTGGATAAAGTGTAATTTCCTCTGCAAAAGTGGAAATAGTATTTTCAGCTAGCTGAAGCATATCTGGATCGTCGGTAATTTTAGCTAACCTCCAAAACTGCCAAGCGATTGTCCCGTTCCCAGCAGGAATAATTTGATCCATAATTATTTTTTCTCGAACAATTAATTTTTCTCCACGCTTACTCGTAAAATAAAATCCACCATTTACCTCATCTTTAAAGTTGTCCATAATCTCTGAGGCTATCTGTTTTGCCTTCTTTAAATACTCTTCCTCATACGTTGCTTCATAAAGCTCAACAAATGCCCACAATAAATTTGCATAATCATCCAAATAAGCAACATTTTTTGCTTCTCCATCTCTATAAGTTGCGTATAAAACATTTTCCTTAATAAGATGATCCTCAATGAATTGCAAAGCTCTTTTTGCAGAGCTTATAAAGTGAGGATTCGTAAAGGCTGCTCCAGCTTTGGCAAGTGCAGCAATCATTAAACCATTCCATGAGGTAATTATTTTGTCGTCAATATGTGGGTAAGCCCTGTTCTGACGATGATCTAAAAGAATAGCTTTAGAAGCATCTAATCGTTCTTCCAATTCATCCTCCGATATATTAAATTCCTCTAGAATAGAAGCAATATCAGTATATATTAAATTAGGTATGTTTTTTTCATCAAAGTTACCTTGTTCTGTAATATCATAGCATCTTGCAAAAAGTGTACCCTCATCTTCACCCAAGACTTGTATTACTTCCTGAAAAGACCAAACATAATAAGTTCCTTCTTCACCATCACTGTCCGCATCAATTGCTGAAAAGAAGGGACCTTCAGGATGATTCATTTCCCTTTCAACAAATTTAACAGTATTGTATACAATTTCTTCATACTGAGGAATTCTAGTAATTTGATAAGCCTCGGTATATGCCATTAAAAGCAATGCTTGGTCATAGAGCATTTTCTCAAAATGTGGAGTAAGCCACATTTCATCCGTTGAGTATCTAGCGAATCCACCACCAAGATGATCTGATATTCCACCACGAGCAATACCGTCCAATGTAATCTCAACCATATTAAGGGCATCATCATCCTTAGTTTCATGATAATACCTCATTAAAAAGAGCAGCTGTAGAGGGGAGGGGAACTTAGGTTCTTTACCAAAGCCACCATGC
>NZ_JBAEAP010000186.1:0-2522 GCF_056205495.1 Psychrobacillus sp.
AATGGTACCCAGTGGTAGGAAAAAGAGAATTTCTGTTTCCATTTAAAAGAAAAATATTTATCAAACTTTAATGCCACTGGTCTACCTTGTTGTAGCTCACCTAACGACTCCTCTATGGAGCATTTTTGGATTGTCCAACCAGGACCAAGAAGCTTTCTTAAATGCCTAATAAATCGATATGTAAACAACCCGATTTTTGTTCCTTTTAAATGTTTATACAAATCGTTAGGAAAGTAGGAGTGGTTCGGTAAAAGATAGTTTAGGAGCACGTATACTGTGACCGGTCCACATGCAGAAGATTGTAGCTTTGGATTAATGGAAGCATCGTACTGAGAAAAACCTTTAACCGGCAACTGGATTTTCAAGTTAATTCTCCTTTCTGGTTACTATATATAGTACGTTTATATTACCCTAAAAGTTTTTACTAAAAGCATTAAATTAAGTTAATTTCCTAAATAATGTTTTCCATTTTAAACACGAACAATTATGATTGAATGCGGCATGAGAGACAAGGCGTAGAAATAAGACTTGTGTATCAGTCGTTAGCAGAACGGTTTCCAGTAGCTAAAATCAATTATTGTTCGTGTTTTTTATATAAATAGCAATTCTAATTTAATTACTAAGGGGATGGATGGTTTGATTAGAGTACTAGAGGAAAAGGATTTTGAGGCAGCAGCTGACCTAGCGTCTATGGCATATCCAGGAATGGGCATTCAGTCAGAGGAAAAGAAGAAGGAATATGAGGAAAGACTGAAACGAGAGCAAAGGGAAGAAAACGGCATTCTTTTCTATGGAAGCTTTAACGCAAAAGAAGAATTAGTAGGAATCTACCGACGAAGTGATTTTGAATGTAATATTAATGGTGAGTTTCAACGTCTATTTGGGATAGGCATGGTGGCAGTACATATTTTACATAAGAAGGAAAAGGTCGCTTTTGAGCTGTTGAACCATTTTCACCAAGAGGCAAGAAAGGAAAATGTTGCACTTGTTGCTCTATATCCTTTTAGCTCTAGTTTTTACCGCAAAATGGGCTATGGCTACGGACCATTAAAGTACGAGTTTAGGATAAAACCAGGTGCTTTAAATAGTAATGGACAGAAGGACCTTGTAGAGCTGTTATCTCCTACAGATGTAGAAGAAATTACAGTCTTATATAACAACTTCGCCCAAATGAATCATGGTATGATCAAGCGGACTTGGAGTGAGCGTCAGCATATTAAAAATGCAGCATCTCGTTACGTGGGGGTCAGAGAAGACGGCAAGCTGATTGGAGCATTGGCTTTTACCCTTCAGCCAGTGAAGGATAGTCACTTCCTGCATCAAAATATGATCATTCATGAGTGGGTATGGAGTAATCAGAAGGGCTTTAAGCAGCTAGAGGCATGGGTTCATTCCCAGCAGGATCAAGTAGATCGAATAATATATGGAACGAATAATCCAGCTTTTGTCTATAGCTTAAACAATCCACCAAATGACTCTAATCATTTAATTCCTAGTGTTTATCATGAGGTGGCTACCACCGGCTCAGGTTTAATGTACCGGATTTCAGATATACCACTCTTTTTTAAGCAGATGCACTTTCAAGCACTTCGCAAGCCAGCCGGCCAACCAGAAATTATTGTGAAGGTTGAAGACACCTTTATCGAGGAGCAGTCCGGCTTTTATAAGCTTTCATTTTTGGGTGAAGAATGGTTTATTGAAAAAGTAGGAGAGGATATCGGTCAGTTGAACATCGAAATAGGAATTAAAGATTTAAGTGCATGGTGGATGGGCTGTGTATCGATTAAGGATTTGGATAGCTATGGTGAGGTAGTAGTGAAGGGGTGTAGCCCAGAGGATTTAGATGACTGGTTTAAGCCAAGAAAAGCACCGATTTGCATGACAAATTTTTAAGTTAACATGATAAAAAAGACAAAGGGAGATGCGAGAACAATTTCTCGTTTCCTTTGTCGCTAGAAAAAAGGTTTAGGAGAAATCCCTAATCCTTTTTTTATTTAGAAGCGATTGTTTTATTGGATTCTTGCAGTAGGCGGCTCAATGCTTCTCGGAAATTTTTATATGTTTCGATATTAACATGTAGATCTGCATGGACAATTTCTCGAATAAATTTTGGGTTAAAGCCAACATAGATTGGACGGATTCCCATTAAACGAAGAGAGCTATTCAGTCGGGATATAGAAATGGCCAATTCATTGTAATCGAATTCCTCAATATGCTCCACAGTTACCCCGGTAAAATCGAAAATAGCGTGTTCTACTTCTTTATGCTCGCCAATATATTGTAGTGTTTCCGTCTCAATATTTTCAAAGCGTTCCTTATACATATAGCCGGCAATCGGCATCAAAATTGTTTTAGGCACAATAGATGGAATGATTGGGGTGGACATTGCTTTTATAATTCGTTCATAGTAAGCGACTTTCTCTTTTAATTCCAGAATTTCGTTTTCTTGCGACAAATATAACACCTCTGTTTTTCTTATTATGGTAAGAAAGTAGAAGAGGACTGTCATTAAGAGCAGTCCT
>NZ_JBAEAP010000187.1:0-12465 GCF_056205495.1 Psychrobacillus sp.
AGTAATCAAAATCAGCAGGGATATTTTGACCAGATGTATCCTGACATTGCATACCGACAAATGCCCCAGTAAAAAATCCTCCGCCTCGAATATAGTCATCGGATAATTTATGCGAAGCAAAAGAAATAGGAATCGCTGTCCAATTATCACCATCCAGTGAATACGAATATTCATAAATAGATGTCTTAACCTCTACACGTAGATATACATACTCTGCATCTTCAGGGAGGACAATTTCTTTTCCTTGAAGTGGCTGATCAAATACGAAGTTATCACATGTACTTATCTCCAAAATCCGTCCTTTTTCCTCGTGCCACGAAATCTGTAGCGCTGTCCAATTTTCTGTGTTGTAATAGTTCACGAGACCCGCTGATTGCTGGAAGGTATTTGGGTGGAAGGCTACTTTAGTTTCTGCAATAAAGTTAAAATGCTGCCAACGTCTAGCTATAAAAGCCTGTGTAAATTTAGAAGTTAAAGATTCCTTGCCATAAAGACGCAAATGACCAGGGTTATCTTTCAATGAAACAATATGTTCTCCGAGTGGAATTCTCAAAGATTGAAAATGAGCATTCAATGATTCTTCGTTAAAATCATCCTTTTCCTCAAAGTCCTTTTCCCATACAACTTCTTCAATCGCTGGTCCTTCAATTTCTAGTGAGGGACCATTTCCATTTACGACATATGGCCAGTCATTTTTCCATTCTAATCGTTGAATAGCAGTCTCTCTTCCAAGTGGACAAAATCCTCGTGGATCCAGTAAAGGCTGGTTGTCTCTTGGGAGTGGACGACCGGTTAAGTGTACTAAAAACCATTCATCAGTATGGGTATGGACGATGGAAGCATGGCCAGCCTTTTGCAATGGGTTTCGCGGATACGGGAAAGATGTTATCAATGGATTATCTGGATGGACCTCATAAGGACCCTCTAGGTTTTTCGATCGCGCCATAGTAGCTGCATGATCATATTTTGTGCCACCCTCAGCAGTTAACAAGTAGTAATAATCATTAATCTTGTATAGGTGAGGAGCTTCTACGAGCTTAATATCTGTTCCTTTAAAGATAATAGTAGATTCACCGACTAATTTTTGCTGCTCCACATCATATTCCTGAAGCGCAATACCATAGAAATTATGATGATGGAGGCGGTGATCCCACTTCATATTCACTAAATACTTCTTGCCCGATTCATCATGATATAGGGAAGGGTCAAAGCCAGAACTGTTTAAAAAGATAGGGTCAGACCATTCACCGTCGATTGTGTCACAAGTGACAAGATAGTTATGGCAGTCTTTCCACTGTCCTTCTGTAACTTTTACATCTGTGAAAATGAGCCAAAAATGTCCATCACTGTAGGATAATGCAGGTGCCCAAACCCCACCAGAATTAGGGTTTCCCATCATATTCAATTGACTAAGACGATTAAGAGGTCGAGAAGCTAAACGCCAATTTTTTAAATCCTTGGAATGATAAATTCCAACGCCGGGGAACCATTCAAAAGTAGAAACAGCGATATAATAGTCTTCTCCAACTCTACAAATACTTGGATCTGGATTAAAGCCTGGTAATATAGGATTGCGAATAGTTGTCATTTGTCATCATCCTTTTTATTGAGTGATTTTTGTCCATTTCAAGCACATAAACTGTAAGCCGTTATTTATTTCGCTGAACGGTTATAAATTTCAGCGAACGGTGATAAATCTCCGTGACCGGTTATATATTCTCCTGAGCGGTCATATATCCCTGCGAACGGTTATAAATCTAAAAAATTGCTGCCCATTAAACCATTTATTATCAGAAGATATAAAATCGTAATTTTCGGATAATTAAATTTACTAATCATCATGACTATGTGTAAGGGAGGGAACTTAATCATTTTTTAGTCTTCAAAAAAGTAAATTGACTTCAGAAAAGTTTATTCTAGCAAAACATCCTGTTGGATACTGACACTTAAAAAGTTTTCAATGGAAAAAGCAGCAACCCCTAATGCTGTAGACCTCGTGGATAGCTCTGAAAAATCAATTTGCAAATCGTTTTGTTGAAACCATAGAGCCTGATTTGTAATTCTTTTATTTAAAGAGTCCTTTAACCATTTTTTGGAGTAAGCTAAACGGTTCCCAATGATGACTTGTTGCGGGTTAAAGATATTGATAATGTTATTGATGCCGATACCTAAATAGTCACCAGTCTGATGAAACAATTGAATGACTTCCTCATTTCCACTTTGCGCAAGTGAGACTAAGCCTTCTAAATCCTGTGAATCAAAGGGTATATCTAATTTCTCCGCATGTCTCATTAGCGCTTGCTCAGATGCATAAAGCTCCCAACAGCCTTCGTTTCCACAACGACATAACAGATCTCCTGCTTGAATAGTCATATGACCAAGCTCACCAGAGAATCCATTAGAGCCTTTGTAAAGAGAACCATTCAATATTAATCCCACGCCTATACCTATTCCTGCACTTACGTAGATGACATTCTCAAAGTCCTTGCCAGCTCCAAAATGCTTCTCGCCATAAGCACCTGCATTTGCTTCGTTTTCTATAATGATAGGTAGATTATATTTTTCTTCTAATACCTCCTTTAGGTTAATATTTCTCCAATTTAAATTTGGTGCTAATAGAATATTTCCATCCTTCTCTACAATCCCTGGTACACCTACCCCAATTCCTACTACTCCATGCGGACAATCGGGAGTAGAGATAAGAAGGAAGTCTATCGTTTCAAATAATCTCAACTCTATTTCTTCATAAGATAGATTCTTAAAAGCTATACGCTTCTCGGTGTGAATATTTCCGTTAAGATCGGTTAGCACTCCGAGTAGATAGTTAACTCCAATGTCTATACCGATAGAGTAGCCGGCTTTTTCATTGAAGAGCAGCATAACTGGTCTTCTACCACCACTAGATTCCCCCGGTCCAGATTCATAGATAAGGTGTTCTTCCAGCAAGTCATTAACTAAAGAGGAAACAGTTCCTTTGTTTAATCCGACTTGACTAGCAACAGTCGCTCTCGAGATAGGGGAATTATATTTTATCTTATCTAGAACTAGTGATTTGTTTCCTTTTTTGACCACATGGTGATTCCATGTTTGGTTAGCATTCAGCTTCATTCACTTCAGCTCTTTCTTTATCATTTTTCATCATTCTAACATAAAACTGAAAAATAAAAAAACTTTGTTTATCCACTAGACTAACATAGTGTTATTTGCTACAATGAAAACGCATACAATATTCAGAATATTGTTGTAAAAACTTTGGGGTGGGGGAAATAAGAATGAAAATCAACAAAATGATTAAAATTCTATTATTTGCTTCTTTATTTTATTTATTAGCAGGGTGTTCAGACTCAGACGAAAAATCTTCAAGTGAAAATGGGGACAAAGAAATTAAGTTTATGCATTTATGGCCAGAAGGAAGTTCCAAGCAACATTATGATGTTGTAAATGAAATTATTGCAGATTATGAAAAAGAAAATGATGGTGTCAAAGTGGATCTAGAAGTGTTAAGTAATGAACAATACAAAGATAAGTTAAGAGTATTATCCACCTCTAAAGAGCTTCCAGATGTAGGGATGACTTGGGCTGCAGGCTTCTTAGAGCCTTATGTCGGTGGGAACATGTTCGCTCCATTAGACGATGTTATTAAAGACCAGCTAAGTGATAGCTTTGTTCCGGGAACTGCAGAGGCATATGCCCTAGACGGGAAAACATATGGCTTACCGCTAGAGCTGAATATTGTCACACTATACTATAACAGTGCAATGTTTAAGGAATATAACTTAGAAGCACCAAAGACTTTTGAAGAATTAGAGAATGTGATAAAAGTATTTAAAGAAAATGGAATAGATCCAATTGCTTTAGGAAATAAGGATGCTTGGACAGGATCACTTTGGTATATGTATTTAGCTGATCGTCTTGGAGGAGCAGAGGTTCTTAACAAGGCAATCGATCGTTCTGGCTCTTTTGAAGATCCTGCATTAGTGGAGGCAGCTCAAAAGGTTCAAGATCTTGTTGATATGGGTGCCTTCGTCAAAGGATTTAATGGATTGGCGGATGAAGAAGCAAAAAGTATGTTCATGAGTGAGCAAGCTCCGATGTATTTAATCGCTACTTGGGATTTACCGAACTATACAACAAATGAAACGGTACCTCAGGAATTTAGAGATTCAGTTCAATATTTGAAATTCCCAACTGTTAATGGAAACGGGGATATGGATAGCTTTGTTGGAGGACCTGGAGTCGGGTTATTCGTAGCTGAGGACTCAGATGTAAAGGAAGAGGCAAAGGACTTTGCAGCTTACTTTGTAAAAGCATGGGGAGAAAAAGCTGTTACAAAAGCAGGTGTAATCCCTGCTACCAAAGTTGACGCAGGAACGTTGGATCTGCCAGAGATGTATATTGATATATTAAATGAGTTAAACGAGGCAAGTAATATCACACTATTTGCAGATGTTCAGATGAGCCCTGATGTTGCACAAGTACATTTAGATTCGATTCAGGCTCTATTTGGTAAGGAAATGACTCCAGAAGATTTTGGAAAGGCGCATGAGGATGCTCTTTCTAAATAATAGATAATTAGCTAGAGGATTTGTCGATGGGCGTAAGGGTTATTCCTTTAACTGGAGTAACCCTTGTCTATCTGATAGGGAAGGAGTTACTTGTATGAACAAGGTAATGTCTAACAAATTGTTGATAGCATTGTATATTTCACCTGCACTTTTACTCGTCCTGGTGTTAATATTCATTCCGCTAATGCTGTCTGGATATTATGGCTTAATGCAATGGGATGGTATAGGAGAAAAAACGTTCATTGGCTTAGAGAATTATATTAAAGGTCTTCAGGATATGAAATTTTGGAGTAGTGCCTATCATTCCTTTTTGTTGGCAATATTCTCTACCTTGAGCTTAGCCATTTACTTAACCATCTCCTTTATATTGGCGTCCAAGATAAAAGGATCTGATTTGCTCAGAAAAATATATTTAATACCAATGTTGTTATCCTCTGTAGCTATAGCCCAGCTTTGGATTAAAGTATATAATCCTTCGAATGGTATTTTAAATGTTTTCCTTAAGCAAATAGGAGTGGAAAATCCTCCCGCTTGGCTTGCAGAGCCATCGTTAGTTTTGTTTGCTATCTTCATCCCGATATTATGGCAATATGCTGGGTTTTATATTTTGATTTATTATGCTGCGTTGAAGAACATTCCGGAGTCCTTAATAGAGGCTGCAAGAATGGATGGGGCCTCTGCCTTTCAAATTGCTACAAAGATTAAGCTTCCGTTGATCAAAGAAGTGGTGAGTGTAACGATTGTATTAGCAATCATTGGGTCGTTAAAGTATTTTGACTTAATCTATGTCATGACTTCTGGTGGACCAAATGGAGCGAGTGAAGTAATGGCTTCATACATGTATAAGCTCGCGTTTTCAAGCTATAACTTCGGATACGGAAGTGCGATTGGTTTCTTATTACTTATCATTACATTAATCGTTACCTTTATTGTTAGAAAGCTAACAGCGACAAAAGAGAGAATAGAATATTAAAAGGAGGTTGTATATGAGACGTGTTGGCTACTTTTTTCTATATTTCAGTCTAATGGTTGTAGCATTGTTTCAAATCGTCCCGCTAATATGGTTATTCATATTCTCATTAAAAGATAATCGAGAAATATTTGCGGGTTCACCGTTTGCTTTACCTTCAGAGTTTAGATGGGAAAACTATTTAAAGGTGTGGGATGGCGGTATAGGAGTTTACTTTTTTAATAGTATTTGGATTACTACACTTGCCATTATACTTACCGTTCTTTTCGCAAGTATGGCCACTTTTGCAATCACTCGAATGAGATGGAAGCTAAGTGGAGCAGTACTCAGTCTGTTCATCATTGGTTTAATGATTCCGATTCATTCGGCGTTAATTCCACTCTATAGCATGTTTTTAAGCGTGAATTTAATAGATAACCCACTCGGAGTTGTTATTACATATACAGCCTATAACTTACCAATAACGATGATGATTTTACTTGGATTCTATTATACTTTGCCAAAAGAAATAGAGGAGGCAGCCATAATAGATGGTTGCTCCGTTAATCGAATGTTTTTCCAAGTGATTCTCCCGATGACAACGCCAGTAATGGCTACAACGGTAGTGATTAATATGATTTATAACTGGAATGAATTTGTTTTCGTGAATACATTTATAAGCTCAGACAAATACAAAACATTAACGGTCGGTATACAAAACTTTATCGGTCAATATATGACAGATTGGGGAGCGATAGGGGCTACCCTCATCATAAGCGTGTTGCCAATCATTATTGCCTTTATCTTCTTTAGTAATAAAGTGGTCGAAGGGATCTCTGCAAGTGCAGTAAAAGGGTAAAGTAATAGCTTTAAATAGTGAAGCTATTACTGTGAAGATTTTAATGCTTGCTTCTTTTCCTGCACTTTTTGAAATGCATGGAAACTAAATCGCATGGATATAAGAGCATAGACGCTTCCACCAAAAATAAACCCGATAGCGGGAAGAAGGCTAACTAAGTAAAAGAAAGGTATTAAGCAAAGAAAGATTAATAGAGTCGTCAACGGATTGATGAGCATGATAAAAAAGGCATTTTTAATAACCTGTCCAAGGCTTGTGTCGAAATGTACAAAGGATGGAAACAGATAAAAGAGAAACATAACAAACAACAGCATAAAAGAAAATAACGGTAGGTAAGTCCAGCTTAGCAGACTGCTTTCGGTAGATTGTATGTAAAAAATGTCTAAAACAATAAAGACTATAATTAGGGTAACAAAAATTCCTAACTTGTTGCTTTTTAAAAACTCAGCTCGATAATGCTTCCAAAAGGTACGGAATAAGGGAATATCCGTATTGCCTTTCAGCCACTCCCTTATTACGGCGAACAAAGAAATTGTAGATGGGAACAGCCCCAAAAAGACACCACCTAGGAGTGTAAAAAACATCCAGAGCAAGTTTAAATAAGCAAATTTAGTTATCCATTCAGCTAAGTTATAAATAAAGCTACTGGTTGCATTCATATGGGGCCACCTTTCTCTTTTTTATATTTTTGTAAAATTCGATATTTATTAATAGCATACACTCTCTTTTTAAGGAATGTCACTATTTTTAAAAACTTTGTTCAGATAATTAACAAACTAAACGAGTAAGTAAAAATTAGGAGGTATAAATAATGGTCTATTTCCAAAACGTCCAAAAAGTTAAATTTGAAGGTGCTGCTTCCCAAAATCCTTATGCATTTAAATTTTATAATCCCCAGGAGAAAATTGGCGACAAAACGATGGAGGAGATTTTAAGATATGCAGTGTCATACTGGCATACGTTTACGATGGATGGGTCGGACCCTTTTGGTGCAGGTAGTATGAACCGTCCTTGGGACAAACTAAGTGGATTGGACTTAGCAAAGGCACGGGTAGAAGCATCCTTTGAATTCTATGAAAAGATGGATGTGCCCTTTTTCTGCTTCCATGATGTTGATATTGCTCCAGAGGGAAGTAACTTAAGAGAAAGTAATCAAAATTTAGACGTGATTGTCAGCATGATCAAGGACTATATGAAAACTAGTAAAGCAAAGCTACTTTGGAATACGGCCAATAACTTCACACATCCTCGCTTCGTTCATGGAGCAGCTACATCGAGTAACGCAGATGTGTTTGCTTACTCCGCTGCTAAAGTGAAAAAAGGATTAGAAATTGGTAAGGAGCTTGGGGCTCAAAATTACGTGTTCTGGGGAGGGCGCGAAGGTTATGACACGCTATTGAATACAAATATGAAACTTGAACTAGATAATCTGGCGCGTTTTTATCATATGGCAGTAGATTATGCGAAAGAGATCGGGTTTGATGCACAGTTTTTAATAGAACCAAAACCAAAAGAGCCATCTACTCACCAATATGATTATGATGTTGCAACTGCCCATGCGTTTTTACAAAGCTATGGCTTGGAAAAATCATTTAAATTTAATATTGAAGCGAACCATGCAACACTTGCAGGCCATACCTTTGAGCATGAACTTCATTATGCACGTATTAACAATATGCTTGGTTCCGTTGATGCAAATCAAGGTAATCCTCTACTGGGGTGGGATACAGACGAATTCCCGACAGACCTATGGACTACAACTCTTGCGATGTATGAGATTTTACAAAATGGTGGTCTCGGCAAAGGTGGTTTAAACTTTGATGCAAAAGTTAGAAGAGCATCATTTGAACCAGAGGACTTGTTCCATGCACATATCGCTGGGATGGATGCATTTGCAGTAGGTTTACGAGTAGCACAAAATCTAATAGATGATAGAGTGCTAGAAAATGTGGTTGATGATCGCTACCGTACTTATAAAGAAGGTATTGGATTAGAGATTGTAGAAGGCAAAACTGATTTTCATAAGTTAGAAGCATATGCGTTGGAGCTAAAAGATATTAAACAAACTTCCGGTCGTTTAGAGCAGATTAAGGCTACAATTAATCAATATCTATTACAAGCGTTTAACAACTAATAAGTATTGCAAATGGTAGGAGAGCTGAAGCTATGAAATATGTTATTGGAATAGATTTAGGAACAAGTGCGGTTAAAATACTACTCGTCGATCAGAATGGGTTAGTTGTTCAAAGTGTATCTAAATCGTATCCGTTAATACAAGAGAAAACGGGTTATAGCGAACAAAACCCTCAGCACTGGGTGAATAAGACACTGCTCGGATTAGAAGAGCTTTTGAAGAGCTTCTCCGGTGATGTCGAGGACATAGAAGGAATCAGCTTTTCCGGTCAGATGCACGGGCTCGTTCTGTTAGATGAGGTTAACGAAGTATTGCGTCCTGCAATTCTATGGAATGATACTCGTACTACAGCTCAATGTGAACAAATCTATGATTTGGTTGGCGAGGAAAAGTTGCTTGAAATAACTAAAAACCCTGCATTAGAGGGCTTTACTCTGCCTAAAATATTATGGGTTAAAGAGCATGAGCCAGAAATATTTGAGAAAGCAAAGACATTTGTTCTTCCAAAGGATTATTTACGATACAGGCTTACGGGTCAACTGCACATGGATTACTCGGATGCTGCAGGAACACTTCTATTAGATGTTGGTAGAAAGGAATGGAGCACGACTATATGTGCATTAATGGATCTCGAAATTAGTCTTTGCCCACCTTTGGTAGAGTCACATCAAGAAGTTGGTTCAATTTCTTTGGAGGCTGCACAAGCTACCGGTCTTTCAACTAATACCCGCGTATTCGCTGGAGGTGCAGATAATGCCTGTGGAGCAATTGGTTCAGGAATCTTACAAGACGGTAAAACTCTTTGTAGCATAGGCACATCAGGGGTTGTATTATCCTACGAAGAAACATCGAATAAGGATTTTGCCGGCAAAGTTCATTATTTCAATCACGGTGCACCAGATGCTTTTTATACAATGGGTGTGACGTTATCAGCTGGTTATAGCTTAACTTGGTTTAAAGAGGTTTTTGCAAAAGAAGAATCGTTTCAAGAGTTATTAGCCGAGGTAGGCTCTGTTCCAATAGGCTCAAATGGGTTGCTATTTACCCCATATCTAGTTGGGGAGAGAACACCTTATGCAGATGCGACCGTTCGCGCTAGTTTTATCGGGATGGATAGCTCTCATCAACGGAAGGATTTTACTCGAGCTGTACTAGAGGGAATAACATTCTCCTTGCACGAGTCTATTGAAATATTTCGTAGAAATGGGAAGTTGATAGATACTATCGTGTCAATTGGTGGTGGTGCTCAAAATGATGATTGGCTTCAAATGCAGGCAGACATTTTTGACGCCAAAATTGTTCGCTTAACTAGTGAACAGGGCCCAGGAATGGGGGCAGCGATGTTAGCTGCTTATGGTTGTGGATGGTTTGATTCGTTAAATGATTGTGCGGAAAAATTTCTGAAGGAGGATAAGCTGTTTACTCCTATTAAAGAAAATGTGGAGAAGTATGTGAAGCTATTCCCTATTTATCAACAAGTTTACCTCCAAACAAAGGATCTAAATAAAAAACTACTGGAATTTCGTAAGTAATCATAAAGAGGAGTCTCTACTACATAGTGGAGGCTCTTCATTCAATAAAATAACATGGGAGGATGGTAATGTGATCATACAGAAGACGCTATTTGGATATATAGACAACCAGCCAGTTACATTATTTACAGTAAGAAATATAAATGGTTTTGAGGTATCCTGTATGAATTATGGGTGTGTAATTACTAAGATATTAGCAGCTGATAGTAGAGGTCGATACGAAAATATAGTATTAGGGTATGAAACATTACAAGAATATGGTCAAAATACCAAATATTTAGGAGCTGTTGTAGGCCGAGTTGCTGGACGTATTAAACAAGGAACTTTTCTCTTAGGAGAGAATATATACAATATAACAACGAATGAAAAAAACAATCATTTACATGGGGGATTTAAAGGATTCAGTCATGTATTGTGGGACGCTACTGTGTTGGAAGGTGCAGAGGAAACAACGATTGAGTTTTCTTACATGAGCAAGGACGGAGAAGAGGGGTACCCAGGCAATTTGGACATGAAGGTAGCTTATACTATTTCTAATAGTAGAGACGAATTATCCATTAGCTATAGTGGTATTACTGACCAAGATACTTTAGTAAATGTAACAAACCATTCCTATTTTAACCTCAGTGGTAATCTGAAAAGAGATATATTAAGTCATGAATTAACAATAGATAGTCATACATACTTGGAGCTGAATGAGGAGTTACTACCAACTGGCAAATTATTACCTGTAGATGATTCTGTATTTGATTTTCGGGAAAGTCGTCAAATTGCAGATGGAGCAAACTCTCGTCACCCTCAAACTATACTAGTGGGTAAAGGCTATGATCATCCATTTTTATTGGATGAAAATAAAGTTCGCGTAATAGTATTAAATGAAGAAGAAAGTGGTCGCAAGCTAACAGTAGAAACAACAGAATCTGCGGTCGTTCTCTACACTGGAAATAACTTAGACAGCTTGGAAAGCATGCGGGGAGAGCAGCTAAAAAATCATTTAGGTGTATGCTTGGAAACACAACGTCCACCTGACTCCATCCATCATCCTCATTTGCCGTCAGCAATCCTGCAAGTTGGGCAGGAGTATAAATCTAAGACCGTTTATTCCTTTGGGGTTATTTAGCAAACTAAAAGCTTTGGCCCAATACCCCATAACCTCAAAAAATAATACATCTTCAAATGGAATTGTTCCATTTGAAGATGTATTTAAAACTTAGATATCTATAATGTCATCGTATCCGACCATTTTATCCATATGACTGGCAATCATAGCTATAATAGTACTTGCCTCATCCTTAGTAAATGTAAAAGTGCTTTCATCCACTAGTTCTTGTTCGGTGTCAGTCCAGCTGCGGTTTCTTCTACGAAGAACACCATCACCATTTGCACTGTCTATTCCGAATTGATATGTTACTTCCATTTTATCATCTATTAAAAATGCAGTGATTTCAGGAGTTTCCCATTCTACATCAATTTCCTCTAACATAATTTCGTCGTCATCGTCATCATCGATAACGTAATCGTCAAGTCCATCTTCATCATCCATATAGACCCATTCAATATCACTATCGTCTTCAAGAAACTCGTGGAAGCTTTCATGAACTGCTTCTATTATATCCGTAATATCATCTAACATTATTCTGGTTGGCTGGTTCAATTGGACGTCAAAGCTTTCAACATAAAATTCTTCATTATAAGGGTCAAAAAGTATAGTGCAAAAATAGTCTCGTTCTTCCTCATCCGTACTAGCAACAAAAAATTCAATTCTAGGATGCTTAGAGGCACGATTAATATTCATATGGCCGACTTGGTCATATTGCTCGCAGATCGAATTCAAATGATCCTGTAGTTCCTCTGTTACTCTGTCAAACCATTCTGTAGTCATAGTCATTACCGCCTCTCATCATTTTCTTCTACTATCTTATCCCAATCTGGTCTTTTTATTCCTAAGATGAATAGAGAATAAAAATGCGCAAAAAAAGACCTATTGATCTTTGCATCAATAGGTCTTTTTCATATGAAGCGGGTGAAGAGAATCGAACTCTCATCATCAGCTTGGAAGGCTGAGGTTTTACCACTAAACTACACCCGCATATTAATATAAATGGTGGCTCAGGACGGAATCGAACCGCCGACACAAGGATTTTCAGTCCTTTGCTCTACCGACTGAGCTACTGAGCCTAAATCTCATTAAGTAAATCAAGCTTAGTGTCTCATAGTCAGTTAAGTATAACACAAATTATGTTTGTTATATCACTTAGTTGCATAGGAACTGCTTGCTTACAAAAAAATGGCGGTCCCGACCGGGATCGAACCGGCGATCTCCTGCGTGACAGGCAGGCATGTTAACCGCTACACCACGGGACCATTTGGTTGCGGGGACAGGATTTGAACCTGTGACCTTCGGGTTATGAGCCCGACGAGCTACC
>NZ_JBAEAP010000188.1:0-1965 GCF_056205495.1 Psychrobacillus sp.
TCTTTTATTAGAACAAGGAGCAGATATATATGCTTTCGATCCTGTAGGTGCAGAGAACTTTGCTAAAGTTCATCCTGAAGGTAAAAATGATAAGGGGACTATTACGTATGTGTCAAATATAGAGCATGCTTTAGCTGATGCCAATGTTTGTTTTATCTTTACGGAATGGGGAGAAGTAAAAGCTATTACTCCTGATAAATATAAAGAGTTGATGAGAACTCCTTTAGTCTACGACGGAAGAAATATTTACTCAGTAGATGAAATGGAAGCTGCTGGCGTAGAATACTACTCTATTGGTAGAAAACCAGTAACTAGAGATGTATTAGAGCTACAAAAGGAGGCAAAGCTTAATGGGGTACCAACCACTAGACGTAAATAAAACCTATCTGGTCACAGGAGCAGCTGGTTTTATTGGCTACTATCTATCTAAAAAGCTTTTAGATGAAGGGTGCCAAGTCATTGGTTATGATAATATAAATGATTACTATGATGTCAACTTAAAATACGCTCGTTTGGAAAAGCTTGAACCTTATGATAATTTTACTTTTATCAAAGGAAATCTTGCAGATAAGGACGCTGTTACTAGCCTATTTGAGAAATATTCTCCTAATATTGTTGTTAATCTAGCAGCTCAAGCGGGGGTACGTTATTCAATAGAAAATCCAGATGTCTATATACAAAGCAATATCATTGGTTTCTATAATATACTAGAAGCTTGTCGCCATTATCCTGTAGAACACCTAGTGTATGCCTCCTCTAGCTCTGTATATGGTGCAAATAAAAAGGTCCCATTTGAGGAAACTGACTTTGTGGACAATCCTTTGTCTCTTTATGCTTCTACTAAGAAGTCTAATGAGCTAATGGCACATACCTATAGTCATCTTTACAAGATTCCAGCTACAGGTCTGCGTTTCTTTACCGTATATGGACCTATGGGTCGCCCTGACATGGCGTATTTTGGATTTACGAATAAGTTATTTGCCGGAGAACCTATTCAAATTTTCAACAATGGAGACTTTGAAAACGATTTATACAGAGACTTTACATACGTTGACGATATTGTAGAAGGTATTGAACGCCTATTAAGTAATCCACCAGCTACTGACGGTGTACAACACGATGTATTTAATATAGGAAATAACAATCCTGAAAAACTGATGGTCTTTATTGAATCACTAGAAATAGCATTAAGTAATGCTGTTGGTAAAGAAATAACCTTTGTTAAACAATTTCAGCCTTTAGTAGCTGGAGATGTACCTGCTACTTATGCTTCCACAGATCGCCTACAAGAAAAAGTAGACTTTAAACCTAAAACATCTATTCAAGAGGGTCTGCAGAAGTTCGCTGATTGGTATGTAGACTATTATCAAGTTAATAAATAATAAGCAAGCAACTGAGAATTTTTCAGTTGCTTTTTTATTTGCCCGACAAAAATATCTAAAAACAATATTTATTCCATAAAATGTATTGACAGCGCTTTCATTGTGTTTATAATCAAACATAAGATGTTGTTTATAAACATCTAGTGTTCGCAAAAAAAGAATATAGGGGGATTTTTTGTGAGAAAGTTGTTCGTGTTAATGATGGCACTAGTTTTAATGTTAGTTGCATGTTCGGAAGATAACAACGGGGGGCAGGCATCCGGTGAAAAGCTGGAAGGGGTTCCCGATGGTGTTCAAGGTGGTATAAAGATAGCAATAATTCGTAACTTGCCATCCGATGATCACACTAAGCAATTCTTAGATGGGGCACGTCAAGAAGGGGAAGCGTTTGGTTTTAAAGTAGACACTATGATTGCAGATAATAATGATGCTCGTTTTCAAGAGCTAGTAGCTCAAGCTATTCAACAGGACTACGATGGGCTGATCATTTCGCACGGAAAAGCAGATTATTCTTATGACATGCTTAAGCCAGCACTTGATAAAGGTATGAAAGTAGTTACATTTGACACAGTAGCAGAAAAAG
>NZ_JBAEAP010000189.1:0-1716 GCF_056205495.1 Psychrobacillus sp.
GTCGTAGATATGCTAGAGAAAATATAGTGGAAGATGCAGTTGGAAAAATAATTAAACAACGGCCGGAAATAAACGATTCTGAATTAATTGAAGGCGTTAAAATTGCTACTAAAGAGTTTTTAGCAGTGGTATAACAGTCTATGGATTTATCTTTTAGTCCTTCTGGTTTGTCTATATAATACACATAAAAATGAGCAAGGATATTTTCTCCTGGCTCATTTACTTTGATATTGATTTTTGCTAACACAACTCCTTAGTTGATTAAGTACCTTTATCATAATACTGTCTATATAATACCCCATCCATATGATAAAATTTACCAGAAAAGGAGGCTGCATTATGATTTCATTTTCATACAAAGCAATGGGCTTTGTTTTCCTATTTATATTAGGATTTATTTATTCATGTTTGCGAATTGGACAACTGACGGGAGAAGTATCCGAAGCAGTAACCACACATATACTTTTCAAATTACTTTTTTCTATCTTTTTTATAATAAGTTTAATTATATTTATTTATGGGTGGAAGAAGGATAAGTAAATATATGCCTTAAAATATTTAACACAATAATGCTCCTTCCTCCTTAAACTAAATTTTCGACGTTAGTTTAAGTGTAACATTCTAAACAAAACCACCGCACGAAAATCAATCCAAGCCATTTACATAGCCTTTTCAATAAAAAAGGCAGTAACGCTTTGAAAACGTTACTGCCTTTGGCTATCTAGCTTTTTTTGTATGAGTATTCAAGCTCGTTTGATTGGTCATTAAAGGATACATAAAGGTCATGCCCAGTGAAATACCATTCATCTCTCTCCTCTATAAAGAACATGATATCTTCATGTAAGAGAGTCACAGATGGTTCGAATGGAGTATCCTTTGTCACACCTAGTGAGAAAGCCTCTTGTATCGGACTTGAGCCTCCATATCGAGCATAGAAACGAATTTTGTCTCCTTTTTCTGCTTCCATTTCCTCGCGGAACCATTTTAAAGCATCATCAGAGATATTTATTTTCATGCGAACCACCAAGCTTTCTTTAAATTTTACGATTATTTTTCATGCGTTTAGTCTAAAGCTTTTCAATAGGTTCCGCAAAGAATTTGTTTAACTCTTTAGTGCAGGATGCTTCAATTCAATAGTTAAATCCATTTGACCTTTGGCTCAGTCCCATTTTTAATGCGCTCTATATTCGAACGATGACGATAGAAAATAAAGATAGCAAGTAAAAATACGATTACGATTAGTGGCCAATCTTCTTTGACCGTAAAATAGTAAACAATAGAGTAGATGAGTGCAATGATCGCTAAACACATAGAGGTTAGAGATACCATTTTTGTTATTTTTAATATAATAAAAAATCCTACAACTAAGATTACAAATATCGGCCAGTTATAGCCTAATAGGATCCCGCCTGATGTAGCCACTGCTTTTCCGCCTTTAAACCCAGCGAACACAGGATAAATATGTCCAAGGACAGCAACTACCCCTAAAATAAGAGGATGCACGTTTGTTGAAGCAAAAAATGGAAGCAAACCTAACAAAGTGGCTGCTGTCCCTTTAAGAATGTCCATAATTGTTACGGCCAACCCAGCCTTTTTACCGAGCGTTCGGAAAGTGTTAGTTCCACCTAGATTGCCACTACCATGCTCGCGTATATCAATGTTATAAAATAGCTTTCCAACCCATAGACCAGATGGGATTGACCCGATTAAATAAGC
>NZ_JBAEAP010000190.1:0-9038 GCF_056205495.1 Psychrobacillus sp.
AACGCCTCGAATGATTTATGACTTACCAGAGGATAAAGTATCTATCTCCTTTCCGGCTCAGGAAAGTGATGCAACAGGTCGAGGATTATTGATGACAATTGCACTACCACTTGTCATGTTAATCGCGATTGGAACTATTACCTTTTTTGTTCCACGAGGGGTATTTGTCATCATATCGATCACGATGTTCATGGCTGTCCTTGTTACATCTACGATTAACTTCTTTAAGGAACGAAAAAAGAGAAAAGAATACGAAGCCAAGCGAAGAAGAGTTTATGCGGCCTATATGGCAAATTTACGAGAAGAGCTGGATGGCTTATCGGAAAAGCAAAAATTTGTGCTTGAGTATCATTATCCTTCCTTTGAAAAAATGAAAATAATGACAGAGGAGTTATCTGGACGCATTTGGGAGAAGAGTTTAGAAAGCCATGACTTTCTACAATTTAGATTAGGCATTGGAGATGTCCCTTCAAGTTACGAGATAAAGCTTAGCTCTGGAGATTTAGCAAACAGAGAAGTGGACGACCTACTAGAAGAGGCCCAAAGGATGGAAAAAGTATATCAAACCATCCCATCTGCACCGATAACAACCGATTTACATCAGGGTATTTTAGGATTGATTGGTAAGGAAAATGTGGTCAAACGGGAGCTTCAACAAATAATTGGACAGCTAGCCTTTGCTCATAGCTATCATGATATTCGTATGATTAATATTTTTAATCACAAAGAATACATGGACTATGAATGGATGAAGTGGCTTCCTCACTCCACACTTCCAAACATGCATGCGAAAGGCTTAATCCACAATGAGGAAACTCGTGATCAGTTATTGTCCTCACTTTACGAAATAATTCGTGAAAGAGACGTGGATGAGATGAAAGGGAAAGTGAGATTTGCCCCTCATTTAGTGTTTATCATTTCGGATATATCTTTAATTGCAGAGCACGTCATCATGGAATACTTAGAGAAAAAGAATACAAAGGAATTAGGATTCTCGGTAATCTTTGCTGAATCTGCTGAGGAACGGATGACGGAGAACGTTCATACACTCGTTCGATATGTAAATGACCGTGAAGGAGATATTTTAATAGAGGAAGGTAAGGCTGTAAACAGACCCTTCTATTTGGATGACTACGACGCTACAACTAATGAACGATTCTCTCGTATGCTGCGAACATTGAATCACCAAATAGGTATGAAAAATTCTATTCCTAATTCAGTTAGCTTTTTAGAGATGTTTGAGGTAAAGGACGTAGAAGACGTGCCTGTTCAACATTATTGGAAAACAAATGAATCCGCTAAATCTCTTGCAGTTCCGATAGGACTCAAAGGGAAAAAAGAGCTTGTTCACTTAAATCTACATGAAAAAGCACATGGTCCTCATGGATTGCTGGCTGGTACAACTGGATCAGGGAAAAGTGAATTTCTTCAAACATATATTTTATCACTTGCGGTTCATTTTCATCCGCATGAGGTTGCGTTTTTACTGATCGATTATAAAGGAGGGGGAATGGCACAGCCGTTCAAGAAAATCCCTCATCTGTTAGGAACGATAACGAATATTGAAGGCAGTAAAAACTTTAGTATGCGTGCCTTAACATCTATCAATAGCGAGCTTAAACGTAGACAGCGCTTATTTGACCGGTATGAGGTTGCTCATATCGATGACTATACAACGCTGTATAAAAACGGTCTTTCTCTTGAACCACTTCCACATCTTTTTCTTATCTCTGATGAGTTCGCAGAGTTAAAGAGCGAGGAGCCAGAATTTATACGAGAGCTAGTCAGTACTGCTCGTATTGGACGTAGCTTAGGAGTACATCTAATCCTTGCTACTCAAAAACCTGGCGGAATCATCGATGAACAAATTTGGAGTAATGCTCGCTTCCGAGTAGCGCTGAAGGTCCAGGATGCAAACGATAGTAAGGAAATCCTCAAAAATAGTGATGCAGCTTCAATTACCGTGACAGGTAGAGGATATTTGCAGGTAGGAAATAATGAGGTCTACGAGCTGTTCCAATCTGCTTGGAGTGGTGCACCGTATATGGAAGAAACGTTAGAAGGAGAAGAGGACATTGCTATTGTCACTGATTTAGGTCTAATTCCACTAACGGGCATTGAAACAAAGGTAAGTAAGAAAAAGAGTAAAATGACAGAAATTGAGGCAGTGACTGCTAAAATTGCTCAAACCCAAGAAGAGATGGCTATCCAGAAGCTCCAAAGTCCATGGCTGCCACCTTTGCCTTTAAGGATTACCCAGTCCAAGCATATAGAAGAAATGGAGAATGCCTTCCTCCTTGGAATGATCGACGAACCAGAAAAACAGGCGCAAAATCCAATTTATTACGAATGGAAGAAGGACGGGAATGTAGGAATCTTTGGTTCCTCAGGTTATGGGAAATCTTATACATTATTAAGCCTCCTACTTGGTATTGCAGACAATTTAAGTCCTGTCGAGGCTCACCTTTACATTTTAGATTACGGAAATGGATCTCTTCTTCCTATGAGGCAGCTGCCACATACAGCTGATTACTTTACGATGGATGAGGAGTTAAAACGAGATAAGCTTATAAAGCTAATAAAGGATGAGATATCTAACAGAAAGATAGCCTTCCAATTGGCAGAAGTGAGTAATATCCATATGTACAATAAAGTATCAGAATCTCCATTACCTCTTATTTACATCGTGGTGGATAACTATGATATTGTACGGGAGGAAATGGAAGAGCTAGAGGCACAGCTGATCCAGTTTGGGCGAGATGGACAATCATTAGGTATTCATCTGCTTGTTTCTGCAACAAGAGTACAGTCTGTTAGACAATCACTCATGAACAATCTAAAAACTAAAATAGTCCATTATTTAATGGATAGCACAGAGGCATATGGTGTCATAGGAAGAGTTCCATTTGACTTAGAGCCATTCCCAGGTAGAGCGATTATTAAAAGAGAAGAAGCGAAGTTTGCACAATTGTTCCTGCCAGCACATGGAGTTGACGATTTCGAGATTTTAGAATCTATTAAGTCGAAAGTACAAGCATTGAAGAGTGCTTATGCAGAAATGCCTGCACCAAAGCCAATTCCAATGCTGCCGCTTGAGTTAAACAGCGACAACTTCCAAAACTATTTAGAGGATGACATAATGCCTGGAATAGTACAGCTTGGCTTGGATGAAGAAACAGTTAGAACGATTCCAATTAACTTTAATAAAAATCGTCATCTAATGCTGATTGGTCCGGTTCAAAGAGGTAAAACGAATACGATTAAGTGGTTATTACATCAATTATTAGAAATGGAGAATGGCTTTATTGCTATCTTTGATTCATTTGATCGAGGTCTTGCAGCATTCTCAGACGAACCAAAAGTAGACTACTTAGAAACGAAAGATCGATTGGTAGATTGGATTACCAACGTGGAGCAACATTATGTAGAAGTGGAAAGTAGCTATTTAGAAAGCTTGCAAAACGGACAATCGCCAACAATCGTCCCTGCCTATTTCATCATTGATGGCTATACGAGATTTTTACAGCTCGCAGATGTAGGCATTCAGGATCGTCTATCTAAGCTGATGAAAAAGTATACTCATCTAGGCTTTAATGTGATTGTATCGGCTAACAACTCAGAAATTACAAAAGGCTTCGATGCATTTACAAATGAATTGAAGCTCGTAAGACAAGGATTAGTATTTATGAAAAAATCAGAGCAAACGCTGTATACAGTACCTTATGAAAGAAAAGAGACAGAACTGCCTTTAGGCTATGCGCATTACGTATTCAACGGAAACGCCACAAAGGTTTTAATTCCGTTATGTAAGATGGAGAGGAAGATCACCCAATGAAAAATTTAAAGGGAACGGGATTATGGAAAATAGTTGCTGGGATTGTTCTAATATTAGCTCTCCCTATTTTGTTCTTCCAGCTGATGGGGGTCAGCATATTAGATTTAGACAATCCAAATAAAAGAGTTATTGCCATTGTCAATGAGGATCAGGGGATTACAAAAGGTCAGGAAAGTATTGACATGGGGGTAGAGGTAGTGACGATTCTAGCTACCGATTCACCATATGAATGGAAGGTAGTCGGCAGAGGGGCAGCTGAAAATGGTCTTAAGTCCAATCAGTATGAGGCAATCGTCTATATCCCTTCTAACTTTTCTTCTAATGTAATGTCTTATGATCAGCAAAATCCAGAAAGAGCAGAATTCTCTTATAAGGTGCATTCACAAAAAGCTGGGCTACGAAAAGAGAGAGTGCTCCATGAGATTGAGTCAGCTACCAATCGTGTAAATGAAAAGGTGTCTACTCTTTATTGGACATACGTAGCACAGGAGATGGATCATATTAAAAAGGAATTTGCTAATATTTTAGGTAAGGAAACAGAGTTTCTATCGACGATGTCAGCTTACTATAAGCCAGAATCTGAAACACTTGCTGAAGAAATGAAACGACAAAAGGAACAGATGGCTGGATTGCTTTCGACAATGAGCTCAGCTAATAATTCCCATGCTGCAAGGATTGAAAATGCAGAAACCTTCGGAAACCAAATGACTGGATTTATCAGCTACGTCCAGCAATATAAAACGTTCCAGGATAGTCAAAAAGAAATTTTAAGACAAGTCCAAGATGACAGTCTTGCAAAGATAAAGGTTGCTGCCGCTTCTCAAGCAGAGCATTTCAATAAAACTGTTCAGCAGCTAGAAGATAGCAACGAAAAGTTAAATGATGAAATTTACAAAGTGAACAATATTATAGATGCCAATCAGGAGAAGTTCAATGCATTGTCTGAGCTCCGAAAAAGTGAGGTAGATCGCCAGCTTAATGACTTACTTGTCGTTCAAAAAACTGCAATCGATCGCTATAACTATTCGGTGCTTACAAGCTTAGAAAAAGGAATTGAGGCAAGAAAGAACGGTACTGCTGTATTAGGGATAATGGATGTTGGAACAGATCCACAGCAACTAGTTACCATCGGTACAGAAATGGAACAAAAGGCTGCAGCAAAATCCGGGACACTTCTTCCTACTTTAGAGGAGGAGCGTGCAAAGGTTAATGAAATCCTTGCAGCTCTACAGTCCTTAAAAACAAAAATATCGGAAACAGATCCAGCGTCTACATTGTTAACTGATTTGGATCAGCTACAAGGTGAATTGACAAATGTCACCGCGCTTATTTCTCAAAAAGAAAACATGTGGAGCAGTTCCAATCAAGAAGGAACAAATGATTATGCCACTGCTGCAAAGGAATATACAAGTCTATTAACAGATTATCAGGCCGTATATAGGGAATATCAATCCGTGCAGCAAATTATAGACACCTACCCGGCTGATACGGTAAGGATAGGGTTGGAGATTAGTTCAAAGGAAGAAGCATTACTGGCTCATCCTAATCTAACAGCTGAACAGAAAACTAGATTACAAGAGTTATTTAGTAAAAGAGTTACCAATACAGAGCTAAGCTCTTTATTGTCCTATTATGCAACTTTAGAGCAGTTTGAATATACGTTGAATGAAGGAGGGGAAAGCACCAACAAGGATGCCCTGCTAGAAGACGAAATTTTAACAGCTTTACTTAAAAATGTGGTAGACGTTAATGAAATAGAATTAGAAGGCTGGACTGCAGTAGAAGAAAGTATACCGGAAACACAATTGGGAATGACCGATTTAAGTACAACCTTTGCTGCTATTATGTCCGGTCAAAGAGAAACAGTGGAAGGGCAGCATTTATCCTTACTAAATGATTTAGATACGATTGATAAGCAGGCGAATTTATTGCTACAGCAAATTCAAAACCCAGCTACTATGTTAGGTGCAGAACCACAGCAAACAGTAGGTGAGGGAGAAGTTGCATCCAGTCAACAAAATGTAAGTAATCAGCTAGTTTCTCTTAGTCAAATGATGAATACGTTATCGGATCGTCAGAATAACTTGGTAAATTACGCAAATGAATTGCACGCAAAAGCAGATAATATTAAAACTACATCTGATGAGTTTAGTAACAAATGGGAGACAAACGTGGATGCTATGTCTGATTTTGATGGAGACATACAAGGCTTCCTAGCAAACACTTATGTAGATGGACAGGAAAATGGTTATGCATTTAACCATTTTGTGAATCCACTAGGAGTAAAAGGAGCAGCTGCTGTCTCAGAGGAGGGACAAAAGGTTCCACCAGTTATTTTATTTATCGTTCTACTGATTAGTAGTCTACTAATAGGTTACTTTACGTATCAATTAAAGGATGGGGCAGTTGGACTTCGTATAGCAATGACAATCATCTTATCTCTTTTAGTTGGGATTATTATTAGCCTATACAGTATTAATATGTACATCTTAAATGATGATCGTGCCATTCAATGGACGATATTTACGGTGCTATTACTATTAGCAAGTGCATCCATTGTTCGAGCAGCATTAGAGTTTGGTCAGGCAGCCGGATGGCTAGCTGGAATAGTACTTATGTGTATTTACATTATTCCACTACTGATTTTAGCGGTACCAGATGTGAACGTACCTGATATTTTATCCAACGTGTACCTTTCAATAAAATATGAGGCTGAAACAAACTTTACGATAGGAGTAATCATTACAGGCGTTATAGCAATAATAATGCTAGTAGTATCCTATTTTGTAAGCAAGAACAATGGCCAAAACGCTACGACAGTAGATGAAGCGTATGAAGGCTAAAAAGGTCATTTTAGTTATCCTCTGTACAGCGCTATTCTGTTTTCCTAAAAGTGGAGTAGTGCTAGCAGATGAAAATAAAACAATAGATGAATTAGAGCCTTTGTTATATGAAAAGCTAGAATTTAAGAAAAATACCGATTACCTACATGATGTGAAGAAAACAGAAATGAAAAACACGATTCCTATTAAGCAGTTTGATATATATTTTGACGGTAGGAAGAAGCTGCCTAATCGTGATGACTCATCTTTCCTTTTCCTAAGTGATGAAAGAGGTGAGAATAGCACGGTGGCAGCACGCTCCTTAGAATTAAAGCTTTTCACCTCTGGGGAGAAAGAGACAAACACCAAAGGTAACTTCACACAGCAACAGCAAGAAGGAAGTTCAAATGGCAACCTTCTTACACTTGTTTTCCTATTGATTATAGCCAGTGGGATTATTATTCTCTTTGTAGTATTTTTGCCAAAGCTCGCACAAACGTCAAACGGTACTCCAAAAAAGAAGAAGGGTATAAGGGAGGGTGAATTAATTTGATTATGTATTGGTATATGAAGCTAGCAGAAGTTAAAGCGAAGATAACTAGGTTAAATGCGTGTCAAGCTTCTCTCACAGGGAAGCAGGGAGAATTTCAGTCCAATGAGCCTAAATGTAAGGAACCGGAGCTTACTCCTACTACTTGGCATGGGACGCTTGCGACAGCCTTTGATGAAATTCGTGAAGCAGGTATACGTCAACCGTATTTAGAGATTATAGGAACTCAATTTAGTGCTGTATTTGATGCAATTGCCGCAAAAATTGAGGAGCTTCAAGCAGAGATAATTAGTATCCAAGCAACTATTGATCGGCTTTTAGCAGAGGAAGCTGCTAACAATATGAAATAATAGCGGGGGTGTATGTATATGTCAGAAGAAATAAAAATTGTTTATGCGGATGTAGAGAACCAATTAGAGCAAATGACAGCCTCCAATGAAGCGTTAAATCCTACAAAAGAGGCGCCAATTGAAGGTAACGTGCTAGACGTGGCTAATAAGTTAAATGAGCTCTCCGTAAATCTAGAAACTTTGTTAATTAAATATCAACAGCTATTAGGAGAAAATATCCTGACAACTAAAGATTCAGTTGCATTTATGAAAGAGACGGATGAAACCATATCAACGGGTATTAATAGCTCAGGTGGCCATAGGATGATGGCTCAATGAAGGTATTGGATGTAGATTTACTTCAGACAGGAATACAAAATAACGTGGATATGTTGACGCGTTTAGAGGAAGAAATGAAGGTAATTGAAACTTCTATCACTGGTTTAGTGGAGTTGGACCACTCATTAACTGGGGAGGGGGGAGCGGCTATCCGATCTTTTTACAACGATTGCCATCTCCCTTTCCATAAGTTCTTTTTAGAATTTAATCAAGATTTCAAAACAAAGCTAAACCAAATAAAGTCTGCACTGGATTCGTTGGAGCCTGATTACGCTGGTCATATTCAAGAGAGCTTTCTGGAAGGAGAGGTTGAAGAAGGACTGGTAGTAATATCTAACACTACTAGTAATTTAATCGATGAGTCGAATGCCATAATGGATGGGGTTGCTGATATAGTGGCATTGCCTCATTTAGATGATAGTGAGGTGCAGCAAGGTGTAACGGACTCTCGTAAAAAGAGGGATCTTACTGTTGAAAACTTACATGAGTTTGATTCGACTCAAACTTCCGCACTTGTAACCGTGGAATCAACTTTAAATGCTCTTGATAAATGGCTAATAGAGATAGAAGGAATGATGAGTGCTGGACTAACTGATACTCATTTTCCTGCAAAAGCATGGGCGGAATTTACAGCTTGTACTCCAATCCTGAGTGAGCTGTCTGGTAACGCAAAAGATCCTGGTTCTGTAGCGGATAAAGATGCTTCTGGTGAAGCTGGTAAAGTGTCTGAAGATAATAGATTTGATCAAGTTAATGATTCTCTCGGTTACTATGGTAATGCTACTACTATTGTGAAGGATGCAGAATCAGGGTTCCTTATGTGGATGGCTACTAGGAATGGAGAACTGTCTTCTGATCTTAGATTTTATGTTCCTCAAAAAGGTGGTACTTCTTATCGAATTTATGCTAGTCCACTAGCTATGGGAGTTTTAGGCTTTCCAAATCAGAGTGGTGGGATGCTAAAATACGCTGGAAGGAAGCCAGGGCAGTCCGGTTGGTCACCTCAAGGAGAAATGGTGTTAGAGAAACATCCTCATCTTAGATATTGGGGAGAGAATACTACTTTAGCGGAAAAGGGTAAAACTGTTGGTACTGCCACTCTTCGTGGAGCGGCGGAAGGGTTTAAGGACGTATTCGATTTAAGAGGAATTGCACAAAATGGG
>NZ_JBAEAP010000191.1:0-1596 GCF_056205495.1 Psychrobacillus sp.
TGAAGCCAAAAATTGTTTTTCCGATGGTTATTAGTGCCGCCATATTGGGAGGATTAGCAGGTGTCTTAAATATACAAGGCACTCCCATGAGTGCAGGCTTAGGCCTATCTGGTCTTGGAGGGCCACTAAATTATATTAATCTAGCTGAAGGCGGGTGGAACCTTAAAAATATAACTATTATGCTTAGTACCTTTCTTATTCTTCCGATTGCATTAAATGTAGGATTGATATACTTATTCTCACGTAAACTTAAAATGATTAAAGCCCAGGATTACAAGCTTGATTTTGAATAAGCTTTGTTAAAATTATTGGTTGATTTCGCCTAACCATCCTTTTTTATAAAAGGAACTTTCAAATGGCTATTAAGAATATAAATAGATGATGAAATGGGGGTTGGTGACAGTTTTTCAGCTTGATGAGTGAGACAGATAAGCCATCACAACCACGCGCGCAAGCGATGGGTGATGGCTTATCGCTCACCCTGTGGAAAGCGTCCGGTTGGTGCGAAAAATCAATTCTACTCTCTGATCTAAGATTTTTTTGCATCATAAATCAACCCCACCCTTTTGCATAGCCTTTGAATAAATAAAAAGAGACCGGGATCACTAATCCATAAATTAAAAGACGTGAAATCAGCAACTTGATTTCACGTCTTTACTTAATTTATTTATATCGACCAAATAGATCTTGTACGATGGTATAAGACTCTTTTAAGCGCTCCTCGTATTCAGGTAGATCCCACTTATCCCAAGTATAGCTATTTAGCTTTGGTAAAACACTTGCTTCCATGGAAGGAAACGTATCCTGAAGAATGTCTTGCTCATTCAGTAACAAGGCACCTACAAATATTTCATCCACAAATTTGCTTGCCTCTATTCCATCCTTGTATAAATCCCCCATGAACTCTTTTTGACTAGGGTCTTTGGCACGTAGTAATAGCCAAGGAATTCTAAGCTCGATTTTACCATCGGCTATGTAATAATCCGCTAGAGAATTATAATCACTAGCTTCTGGATTTCCATTTCCCCGTTTTAGCTTTCCTGCTTCATAGGATTCAAAGGGAAGCGTTGTTTTTTGTTGCGGCAAGTATAGTTCCTTATTTAAGGCATATTGCTCTTTTACAAATTTCCCGCTATCCAAAGAAGGAGTTGCTGCCTTTGGCTTTAGTAAGTTTAATACATGACCATATTGATAGGAGAAAAAGTCGTAATATTGATCGACCAGTAAACGAGATTCACTTTCCTTTAAATTTACAATAAAGTCTATCCCGTTCATAAAAGAAATATTAGGCAAGCCTTCAAACTTAGTATTTCCTTGATTCGGAACGACATCTAGAAGAATCATAGGGTATCCAGTAAATGACTTATCATAATCTAATCTAATATATAAATATCTTTCATCATGATCTACATATAAAGATCGCATACTTCCGTCTTTTTTTTCATAGATAGGCTTCCCCTTCCATTCCTCTGTTTTCCCATCGACTCTAATCTTATGGCGATCAAAGCTCAAAAGGCCAAACTGTTGCTCATTTGTCTGTGCATTGGACCAATAAGGACGTCTATCTGGATTATCATAGTCCACGGTATTCCATGT
>NZ_JBAEAP010000192.1:0-1652 GCF_056205495.1 Psychrobacillus sp.
TCGTCATCTTGCCTAATTACACCAAGCTACAAGCCATGAATCTCGCTGAGCAGCTCCGTCTAAAAATTGAACAAACACCATTTATCGTCGAACTAGACCTAGCTGACGTAACTAGAGAAGAAATCATCTTCATCACAGCTACTATTGGTGTTTCAAGTGCTCCAGAGGATAGTGATGAGGGCAATTCTCTAATACGTAATGCCGATCGAGCACTGTATATTGGGGCAAAGCAGGCGGGTAGGAATAGGGTTGCGGAGTATGTGAAGTCTTAATAAATAATTAAAAAGGCGGGATGCTGTTAACTAGCATACTCGCCTTTATCTGTTTTAACATTTTGGACTGCGACTGTTACAGCTCTCTATCTTTAACTATAGGGGGTTCGACTTTATAAATAACATGCTGTTTTCTTTTTAAATTATTATATATATCTATTATGTCTTTGTCGTAGCTAATTTGTAAGCGAGGGTCACTGAATATTTGTGCTCCTGTTAGTTGAACATTTCTACCAGATACCCCTCCTTCAATATGGATGTCTGAGAGTACTCCATATATTTTGATATCGTTTTCTGAATAAAAGAAACCGTTAATTTTATTTGTTTCTGTTATAGAATTTAAATAAATATCCAACTCTTCTTTTGCAAGAATTATTAAAGTTCCATGTTTGCCGTTAGGTAGAGGCTTTCGATTTAGCTTTGAATATCTTATATTTACATCTTTTAAAGTATAAATCATAGAATTACTTTTTAGATTAGCTCCTTGAATATCTACATCTCCATTAACGTAAATTGGTCCTTCTAAAGTTACATTTCCAGTTATATTTAAATTGCCTCCTACATATAGACCTTCTTTTATGGTTAGATTAGCGTCATGTATATTTAGATTAGCAACCGTGCTAAATTTCTTAATTGTATTATCTCCAGTAATCTCAAAAGGCTTGCTAGGTTTCTCCAAGTTTTCACAGCGTGTTTGAAATATGGTACAGTCTCTACCTAACGGCTTAATATTTCCATCAGCTTCACTTAGACCACTTATTGGAAAATTAAAAGCTTTCTCACTATAAATCCTATTTGAATAGTTGTCATTCCCGTTATTAAATTTGGTTACATAATCAGATATTCCTAAATTATGATACTCAGGAGTAAACTTGGTGATTTTGTAAGATGAATCACTAGAAAATAATAAATCTTCTTTGGCTTTATTATATTTCCCTCCTAGATTTAATAAAGCCTGTTCATATCCATCTTTAGGAGAAATTTTAGGTAGACGTATAAACTTATAAGTTGAAATATTACTATCTACCTTCATATCACCTTTAATTGATAAACCCCCTGATAATTCTAGATTACCACCATATTTATTTTTATCTTGATTTGCACCAATTGCATAATTAAGAGTGGGGGGCGCTATTTCTGCACCCATCTCTATTTGTGATGTTAATACTTTTTCTACTCCGCCAGAGTATCCGATGCTTTTAAATTTAATAAGCTTTCTCGTTTCATTTTCTTTTGTTTGGTCATAGATTTCATAAGTTGGAGAGATTTCCTTTATACATACATTATATTTATTATCATCTTTAATACTGCTATTAGTGGAGCAACTGTATTTATTTAATGTATTGTTAAGAATTTGTATGAAAGTATTTCTTTGTAAAC
>NZ_JBAEAP010000193.1:0-7050 GCF_056205495.1 Psychrobacillus sp.
TCCCATTCATTCAGTAATTCATCTATATCATACGCATATGGCTTTACTTCTTCAAAAAAATCCGGTTCACGGTCTTCTTCACGAAAACGGTGAAACCTTTCTATACAACTATCACATTCAATTAGCAGCTGTTTATTTACGTTTGTTAATGACAAAGTAATCCCTCTCATTCTAGTAATAGTTTATCAAAAAGCATAGCATATTACCAGCTTCGAACGAACATACATTCCTTACAGATTACTTTCTAATTTCTCCATCTTCCCTAGCAAGCGAAAAGATGATTTACTAAAATCTTCTTCAAATTGATCCTGTTCTTCGTTTAAACGGTTCTCCAATAGATATTCCAAAAGCTCTAGTTGATCAATAAGACGTTCAATTTTATTCATGTTAACACTCTCCTTTTATTGTTTAGTTCCTTCCTTCCTGATAAATCCCTTCCTACTCGACAAAGGTTCTATACATAAGACAAAACTAGCGGCACATCGACAGTGGTTAAGATGAAAAGCTTATGGTTTGGTGACAGTTTTTCAGCTTCACTTATGCGAGTAACTTTATTAGCGCTTTTTCAATGCTAAAACTGTTCCCATTTATTGATTGGAGTTCCAGACGGCGACTCCTTCGGGATGAATGAGATCGATAAGACATCACAACCACGCGCTTTCCTCGGGGTGATGGTTTATCGCTCACCACGAGGAAAGCGTCCGACTGGGGCGGAAATCAATTCTACTATCTGGTTTAAGATTTCTTTGCATCCTAAATCAACCCAACCCTTTAACATAGCTAAATGAAACTAAATTGATTACTCGTTCGTCTAACTAACTTGTGATAAACTAATATCATAAAAGAGGTGATTGTCTTGGCTATCCAATACCCTAATGGGAAGGTATATACACCTACCAAGAAAACAAAAACCCCAAAGCAAAAGGATTATTCTTTCAGTAATAGGGGTAAGACGTTAGAAGATGAGATAAATGATGCCAATGAGTACTATCTAGCTCATGACATTGCTGTCATCTATAAAAAACCAATACCTATTCAGGTCGTTAAGGTAGACTATCCAAGTAGAAGCTCGGCAGTAATAAAAGAAGCGTATTACAGAACACCATCCACTACTGACTTTAACGGGGTATACAAAGGAAAATATATTGACTTTGAAGCAAAAGAAACGGAAAATAAGACTTCATTTCCTTTAAAAAACGTTCATTTGCATCAAGTAGAACATATGGGAAGAGTTGTCCAGCAACTCGGTATTAGCTTTCTATTGGTTCGTTTTTCTGCGACGGATCGATATTTTTATTTGTCTTACGAGCATTTAAAATTTTTTTGGGATAGAATGCTATCTGGAGGAAGAAAATCAATCACTATCGGAGAATTCGAGGAATATGGGATTGAAATAACTCCAAAATATGCACCAAGGGTCAATTATTTAAAGATAGTTAATGACTTGTATGTATAAAGGGAAAGTGAGGAGACGTTTATGAGTGAGCAAAAATCTACTCGTGGACAAAGAAGAAAACAACAGCTTGAACAAAAGAAAAAACAAAAAAAACCTGCAAAAACATGGCTAAAACGTATCATGATAGCAATTTTAGCTATTGGATTAGTTGGATTAATAACTGGTGGGTCCGTCTATGCATATTATGCAAGCACAGCACCAGATTTAGATGAGGAATTACTAAAAGACCCGATCAGTCCTAAACTATTAGATGCTAACGGTGAAGAGTTTGCAACCGTCGGAAGTGAAAGCAGAGAATATATTCCATATGAAGAGATTCCTCAACAAATGGAAGATGCTATTTTAGCAACTGAGGATGTGCGTTTCTATGACCACATGGGTGTAGATGTCTTACGTTTAGGTAAAGCCGTTTTAGCCAACCTGAAGGATGGATTTGGTGCCCAGGGTGCAAGTACAATCACTCAACAGGTTGTCAAAAACTCTTTCTTTACAAACGAAAAAACAATAAAACGAAAAGCTCAAGAAGCTCATTTAGCTCTACAATTAGAGCGTGAATATGAAAAAGAAGAAATTTTTGAAATGTATTTCAACAAAATTTTAATGTCAGGACGTATTTATGGCTTTGGTACTGCATCTAAATATTTTTATGGGAAAGAATTAAAGGATCTTGAGTTACATGAAATGGCTGTATTAGCAGGAATGCCTCAAAGTCCTAATAACTATAACCCTTTTAAAAATCCTGAACTTGCTGAAAAGAGAAGAAATACAGTTCTTTACTTAATGAATCTTCATGGCAAAATAACAGATGAGGAAATGAAAGCAGCCCAAGCTATTCCAGTTGCTGACTCCCTTCTACCCGAAGATCAAAGAGTAGCGAACCAAGATTCTAAATACGATGCATTTATCGATATAGTATTAGAAGAACTTGAAGAAAATGGAGATGCAGATGCTATTTCCGAAGGTATAACTATTCATACGACACTTCAACCGAAAGCTCAAGAGAAAGTAGAAGCAACCTTGAACTCTGATATATTCCCTACTGAGGATATACAAGCTGGTGTAGCGGTAATTGATACTCAAACTGGAGCAGTTGTCGCTGCTGGAGGAGGTAGAAATTACGGAGCAGATCGAGGATATAATCATGCGCATGATATGAAAGAACGTTCACCTGGATCGACTATCAAGCCTTTAATAGATTATGCTCCAGCAGTAGAATATTTAGGTTGGTCACCTGCTCAAACTATCGTAGATGAAGCTATAAAGTATACAGGTACAGATCAAGTAATACGTAACGCAGATAACAAATATCTAGGTGCTATGACTATGCGTGAAGCATTATATAAATCTCGAAATACGACAGCAGTTCAAACATTAAGAGAAGTAGGTACTAAGAACTCTAGAGAATTTATCAGTCGATTTGGAGTAGATATCGGCACGGTAAATGAAGCCTATGCAATCGGTGGTATTTCAAAATTCATGTCCCCTATTCAACTAGCTGGAGCATACGCTGCGTTTGGTAATAATGGGAATCATACAGAACCATATGCAATTAACAAAATTGTGTATAGAGATGGAAAAACAGAAAAGAATTACAAGCCTAAATCCAAGACAGTTATGAAGGATTCAACAGCATACATTATTACAGACGTTTTACGTGATGTTTTAACAAAAGGAACTGGTAAAGCTGCTGCAATCAGTGGATTAGATGTAGCAGGAAAATCTGGTACGTCAAATTTCAGCGGAGATAAAAAAGGTGTTCCAGATGTATGGTTTGCAGGGTACACAACCAACTATTCGGTAACCGTTTGGTCGGGATATGATGACAATTCTGCTATTACAACTGCCGAAGAACGAAGTCTTCCACAGCGAATCTTTAAAGAGGTTATGGGTGGTATTTCCGAGGGACAGAAAACAGAAAGATTTAAGAAGCCTAATTCAGTCGTAGAAGTTACAATTGAAAAAGGTTCTAATCCCTTAAAATTAGCTAGTGAGTATACACCGGATAATATGAAGCTAACAGAGTTATTTGTTAAAGGGACAGAGCCTAAACAAGTATCTGAGGAATATGATCAGCTAGAACTTAATGCCCCTTCTAACCTATCTGTGCAATATGATGAAATAACATCATCGGCAACGTTGGATTGGGACTTCGAAGGACCTGAGGGCGAAGAAGATGTTAACGTTAAATTTGAAGTAGCTGTCTCTATTGACAATGGTCCTAGCGAAGTTTTACAAACAACAGACAAAACAGGGTTAATCGTTCAAGCATTAATCCCTGGAAGTAAATATGTATTTACGGTTACAGCAGTAGCAGAGGATGTTCGAAGTGAATCAGCTAGTGTAGAGCTAGTGCTCGAAGGTATCGAAGAAGAAGATCTCGAATCTCCTGATTCGGAGGAAGAAAAACCAGAAGATACCGAGGGCGAGAATGAAAACCAACCTGGAAACAATGGTAACAACGGTAACGGTAATGGTAATAACGGTAACAATGGTAATGGTAATGGTAATGGTAATGGTAATAATGGTAACGGTAATAATAATGGAAATGGTAATAACAACGATGGCGATGCTGGCAACAGTGATGACGGTCAAGAAAATGACGGTGGAACAGATGGCGAAAATCCAGAAGCACCCCCTGAAGGCGGCACCGAAAGCGGATCTACACCTTAACCTATCCGATTATTACCTAAAATGATTAAAAGAAGAACGAGGAAATGGGATATAACCCTTTCCTCGTTTTTTATTGTTTCTTGAACACTTAAAGTCATTTTTTTTGCTTATGTAACATTTCACAAACGAACTCGTTTCACGAAAAACCAACCCTAGCCTTTAACGAGGGCACTGAAATACTTACGTTTTTATAATAAATTTGTGCCGGGCCGCCCCCAGGAAAGCATCCGCTCGGAACGAAAAAGACCCGGTCTCAGGAAATAGGATGCTTTATTCATACTCTACCTCTAAGCGTTTAAAAGTAATTTTTCAGTGCACTCGCCTTTAACAGAGCCATATTTTTTTATATTTTAACTGCCCTATCTAAAATGCCCCTATGGACTCCCACTCTAAGTTAGTTTAGTATCTAACTTCTAGTAGGCAGTTCATATGGGGCATTGTAAAATAATTAAGATTTCCTTGATTCCATAATAAAGCGAAGAGCAAGCTTCTTTTCCGTTTCTTTAAATAATTCATCCAACTGTCGGAACGCCGCGAAAGTTTTATAGTTCTGTTTTATAAAAGTAAAACGTTCCTGATAGTTTAATGGACAAGTGCCATCTGCAAGTTCGATTAATTCGTTTAACAGAACAATTCCTTTTTCCATTAAATCATTAGACCTGTTATTTCTTTTTTTATAATGCGCTTGTATCTCATCTCGTAGCTCTGACCACTTTGCAAAAAGTCCGACAAAGTCTTCTTTTTTAAGCTTGGACAACTTTACTCATCCTTTTTTTACCCTCTCTGCACACAGGCAGTAACGGACATTGTGGGCAATTGGGATTTTGTGCCTTGCAATGGTAGCGACCAAAAAATATAAGCTGGTGATGTGCCTTGGACCAGGATTCAATCGGAGTTTTTTTCATTAACGTTTCTTCAACCTGTAGGACAGAGTCCTTCCATCGACATAGTCCTAATCGCTTCGATACTCTTTCGACATGAGTATCGACGGCAATGGCAGGAATGTCAAACGCAACTGAAACAACTACGTTAGCAGTTTTGCGCCCTACTCCTGGAAAAGTAGTAAGTAGATCTCTGTCTTCCGGTACTTCTCCATCATAAAGCTCTATTAGTTGCTTACTAAGCGCTTGAATATTTTTTGCTTTATTACGATATAGGCCGATTGAACGTATATCGTTTTGTAGCTCTTCGATTGAAACTGCTAAATAGTCTTCTGGCTTTTTATATTTCTGGAACAAATTTTTAGTTACTTTATTTACAAGAACATCCGTGCATTGCGCTGATAAAAGTGTAGCTACTAATAATTCAAAAGGATTATCGTGGACTAACTCACAATGAGCATCCGGAAACATCCTTTCCATTTCCTCTAAACAAAAATGCCATTGGGCCTTTGTAAGCAACGTTCTCCACCTACTCTCTTTCTTCTAACCAATTGTAAAAAGGAACTTTCGCCGTATCTAAGGATTGCTCCTTTGGTCTTTGCATTGGTATATGCTGTCTAAACTGAGCTGACTGATTTTCTGCAGCTTCTACTGTTTTTATATTTTTCTTTTTCCACTCGAATAATATGCGGTCTATATAGCGCAAGCTTAGCTTTTGAGATAAGACAGCCTCTTTCAAAGCTAGCCTTATTAAAGAGGCTGAATGCTTGTCCTGGTCAAACCACATTCCAATTGTTTCATATTCCATTGGAGATAACAATCTACCGAATTCAGCTTCAAACAATTTGTAAATTTCGCCTTCTTCGCCCTTCACTTCTTCGTCTTCTTTATTAAGGTTTTGTTGCTCTACGCAATCGACCAAAAGCTCCCATAAATGATTAAAATCATAGTATTCATAATGAACTCCATTTTCGTCCATATGCTGTTCAATTTGGATTAATCCCTTTTGGACAAGACGTTGTAAAATCGTCACTACTTTATGTTCATTAAAATGTGTACGTTCCACTAAGTTTTGAGGGGTTGGAAAGTGGTTACCCGCTTCTCCAAAAGCGATAAGATGTAATAGCAGAATAGCTTCCTCGTCCTTGACATTAATGGCCTTGTAATGGCTAAAAAAAAGCTGGGAAATGGTTACATTTCCCTGCTCTGTCCAGATTCGGAGCCGATTTCGCTTATGCATACTCGCACTCCCTTTCTTATATAATACGCTGTAAAAGTTTATTAACGTAAATGTTCTTTCTGATTATGGATATAAACGGTTTAATAATCTTGGGAATGGGATAGATTCACGTACGTGTTCTGCTCCACTTAACCAAGCTACTGTACGCTCTAATCCAAGCCCAAATCCTGAGTGAGGAACAGACCCTTGTTTACGTAGCTCTAGATACCATGCATAAGCCGATTCATCTAATTTATGCTCAGCAAGACGTTGTTTTAGTAAATCATAATCATGAATACGTTCTGATCCACCGATAATCTCACCATATCCTTCAGGAGCGATTAAATCTGCACATAATACAACATCGTCTCTGTCTGGATGAGGCTGCATGTAGAATGGTTTAATGCCTATAGGATAATGCGTGATGAATACTGGCATATCATAGCTTTCTGCGATAGCTGTTTCATGCGGTGATCCGAAATCATCTCCCCATTCAATATCATCAAAGCCTTTTTCATGTAAAAACTTGATTGCATCATCATAAGTGATACGTGGGAATGGTGCTTGAATTTTTTCTAATTTAGAAGTGTCGCGTCCTAAACGCTCTAATTCTAATTGACAGTTTTTAAGAACAGATTGGACAATATATGCCACGTATTGCTCTTGTACTTCTAAATTCTCATCGAATTCTACAAACGCCATCTCCGGCTCAATCATCCAAAATTCAATTAAGTGACGACGTGTTTTAGATTTTTCTGCACGGAATGTTGGTCCAAAGGAGAATACTTTTCCTAATGCCATCGCTGCAGCTTCCATGTATAGTT
>NZ_JBAEAP010000194.1:0-5574 GCF_056205495.1 Psychrobacillus sp.
TATGGTAAAGTTCATATAGAAAATGAGGAAAAGAGGCGAGGATACATGGTAATGGTATCAGAGCATAATGTGAATGAAAAAGGCCACCTGTTGATAGGCGGTATTGACTCATTAGAACTTACTAAAACATATGGAACTCCGCTATTTGTATATGATTTGTCTCTTATCAGATCAAGAGCAAGAGCCTTTTTAGCTACTTTCCAGGAAGAAAATATAGGTGCTCAGGTAGCTTATGCAAGTAAAGCCTTCTCTTGCATTGCAATGTACCAAGTGATTGAGCAAGAAGGCTTGTCTTTGGATGTTGTATCAGCAGGAGAACTATATACTGCAATACAAGCAGGATATCCTCCAGAACGAATACATTTTCATGGTAATAACAAAAGTGTCGATGAATTAATGTTGGCAATGGAGCATAAGATTGGCTGTATAGTTGTAGACAATTTTTACGAGATTGAACTGCTAAAAAGTTTAACTACAAAGCTAAACCAAAAAGTAAAAATATTACTAAGAGTTACTCCAGGAGTAGAGGCTCATACCCATGATTATATTACAACTGGTCAGCAGGACTCTAAATTTGGTTTTGACTTAATGAATGGACAAGCTGATCAAGCATTTCAACAAGTTTATAAAGAAGAATTTATAGAATTGTTAGGATTGCATTGTCATATTGGGTCTCAAATTTTTGAAACAGTTGGTTTTAAGCTAGCAGCAGAAAAGCTTATCACTAAAATGATTGAATGGGATAACGTGTTTGGCTATGCTTGCAAAGTATTAAATCTTGGTGGTGGCTTCGGCATTAAGTATACCGAGCAAGACACTCCGCTGGAACCTTCTACTTATGTGAAGGAAATGATTATTGCTGTTAAACAATTAGTAGCAAATGCTAACTTAGAGATGCCAGAAATTTGGATTGAGCCAGGTCGTTCACTAGTTGGTGATTCGGGAACCTCCCTTTATACCATTGGCTCTGAAAAAGAAGTGCCGGAAATTCGGAACTACTTAGCAGTCGATGGGGGCATGTCGGATAATATTCGCCCAGCTTTATATGGTGCAGAGTATGATGCGGCGATTGCCAACAAAATGGGAACACCCAAAAAGGTTGACTATACAATTGCTGGGAAATGCTGTGAGTCTGGGGATAAGCTTATTGAGCATATTTCATTACCGAAAGCTGAACCAGGTGATATTTTAGCCGTGTTCTGTACCGGAGCATATGGTTATTCAATGGCAAGTAATTACAATCGTATGGCAAAACCGGCTGTAGTATTTGTTGAGAATGGTCAGCACCAATTGGCTGTAAAACGAGAAACATTGGAAGACCTTATTCGCCTCGACCTTCCTTATCATATAGAGAAAGGAAGAGACTAATTTGAAAAAGATAAATGTTATATTGTTTCTAATTTTATTTTTAACCGGAATAATTTGGGGAGTAGCATATTGGCTATTTATTGCCCCAAATGGTAATGTATAATTGGACAATTATCATAAAAAGTAGTAAAGTTCTTTAAAGAAATTAAAAGAGGGTCTTAAACATGTTATTTCGTTATAAAAAAGCTTATGAAAAAATTTCTATGGGTCTCTTATCTTTTATGCCCAATGAAAAAGATGTCAAAAAACTATTAGAAACGATCCACGAATACGAATCTAATCCTGATTGGCACTTGTTTGTTTGGAAAAAGATGGAAGATGTCGTCGGCATTATTGGAGTTCGAATGGTGGAAACAGATGCAATCATCCAACATATTTCTGTTAATCCTTCTCACCGAGGAGAGGGAATTGGCAAGAATATGATTCTAGCCCTATCTAATGTTTTACAAACGACTAATATTAGGTCAACGGAAGAGATCAAAGCTTTCTTTGTAAAATGTCATAAAGAAAAAGAAGAGAACTGACCTTATTGGTCATCTCTTCTTTTTTTCTTTTTTTCTCGTTCTTCAAGTATTTCAGAGCGGTCTCTAAGCATATGTTTATGAATAAGAAAATGTTGATTTATATCTTTTGATAAGGTTACCTCCTTGGTGAGGGTAAGCAGTGAATCATTTTGGATGCCAATTTGAAATGCTGTAAAAGGCTTGTGCAGCTGAATAGATTGATAGGCTTGGGTGGCATCTTTTAGCAATTGCTCTGTATTTAAAGTTTCGAAGAAGGGAGATTGTATTGTTTCTTTCATGCGTTTAATACTGCTTTTCATGGCCTTAGAAGCACCTTGAAAGTTACCACGTCGCCAGTGGTACATAGAAGTGGAAAGTAGAATGAGAGCGGCTAAAGGATGTACCTTTTGGCGTGGGGAAACTTCCTTCCAATAGTCTTCTAATAGTTCGTGGCATTCAAAATAATCTTTAGTCTCGTTAAATTCTGTTATAAAATGAACAAATTTAGAATCGAATGTAGGGTGCATTCCAATCACCTTTCCTCTATAATTATGTTTAAAATCAATATTAGGTGGAGTTTTATGTCTTACGAAGTAAAAACAGAAGCATTCGAAGGTCCACTCGATTTATTATTACATTTAATAAATCGTTTGGAAATAGATATATATGATATCAAAATGGCTGAGATCACTACACAGTACATGGAACATATCCATGCAATGCGAGTTCTCGAGTTAAATGAAGCAAGTGAATACTTAGTGATGGCTGCTACTTTGCTGTCTATTAAAAGTAAAATGCTTCTTCCAATTCATCAGGACGATGATATGGAGGATGATTTTGATATTAATTTAGACGACCCGAGAGATGAGCTAGTATTAAAGTTAATAGAGTATAAGAAATATAAGGAAGCCGCTAGTAATTTGCAGGAGTTAGAAGAAACTCGTAATCTATTTTATACGAGACCTCCGGCAGACTTAAGTGGTTACCAAAGTAATCAGCAGCTAGCTTTGTTTGAGCTAGATGTAAATGTTTACGATATGCTTGGAGCCTTTCAAAAAATGTTGAGAAGAAAGCAGCTTAATGCTCCTCTACATACTAAAGTGAGTAAGCAGGAGATCTCCATTAGGGAATCTATGACTAACGTGATTACTACTTTAAAAAAGCATAATGGAAGACTATCATTTTATGAGCTCTTTCCAACAAGAGACAAAAACACTATTGTTACGACCTTTTTAGCTTTATTGGAGCTAATGAAGCGTCAGGCGGTTTTGGTTGAGCAAAAGAGTAATTTTGAAGATTTGTTTGTTCAATTAGGAAAGGAAATTGAAATATATGAAGAAATTAAAGAGTAAAATAGAAAGTCTACTATTTGTAAGCGGGGAGGACGGTTTAACTAAAAAGCAACTGTCATTCTTAACAGATACAGAAGAAAACCAAATAGCCGAGGCTTTAGATTTGTTGATGATGGAGTATGAGGATACAGAGGACAGAGGTATCCAGCTAAAGCAGCTTGCTGGAACATACCAACTCGTTACAAAGGAAGAAAATATAGATTGTATTCAAAAGCTAGTGGAAAATCCAACTACCCAGTCTCTTTCTCAGGCATCGCTTGAGGTTTTGGCTATTATTGCATATAAGCAGCCAATTACTCGAGTGGAAATAGAGGATATCCGTGGTGTGAAATCAGAACGGCCAATACATACATTAGCTGCAAAAGGACTAGTTCAAGAAGTTGGACGTGCGGAAGGGACAGGTAGGGCTATCTTGTATGGAACTACACAGGAATTCCTTCAATACTTTGGATTAAAGGATATCAGTGCTCTACCTCCATTACCTGAAGAAATAGAGGTAGAAGACATGGAAGACACAGATTTATTTATGACCAAGTTCCAAGAAGCATTTGAAGGATAGAAATAAATGAAAAAGGAGTATTTTCCATTTATAAAAAAGCGCTTATACTAATTTTGTTTTTCCTATTTGTTAATATTGGAAGTGCACAAGCAGTATCTTCATCTTATGCTGTGATTGATGCTAAGACAGGGAGATTGTTACTTGGCAGTAATGCAGAGGTAGAGCTTCCTATTGCTAGTCTTACAAAGGTGTGGACAGCATTGACGGTGTTGGACAATGCAACTCTTGATGAGGAAATTACAATTTCTTCGGTAGCTGCTGCTCAAGAAGGATCCTCTCTCTATTTGCAGCCAGGTGAAGTTTGGACTGTTAACTCCTTGCTGCATGGACTAATGCTTCAATCAGGCAATGATGCAGCCTATGCATTAGCAGAGCATACTGGAGGTTCATTAGAAGGTTTCGTGAAACTGATGAACGAAAAATTTCAATTAGCTGGTTTAGAAAACTCTCATTTTACGAATCCTTCGGGTCTTCATAATGATGAACACTATGCTTCGGCTCATGACATGGCTAATATGTTCCGACTTGCTTTGCAAAATGAAGATTTTATGAAGATCGCATCTGCTAAGAATTTTGTTCCAAAGGAACGTTCTATCAAATGGAGAAATAAGCATAAACTTATGCATTTCAACGAGTATACAGTTGCCGGAAAAACAGGTTATACGAAAAGAGCTGGAAGAACGCTTGTAACGTATTTGAAAGACAAGGATAAAGAAGTAATAGTGGTAACATTGAATCATTCTAATGATTGGAACACTCATGTTTCTCTTGCAGAGCAAATATTCCAAAACTATTCGATGGTTCAGGTAGTTGAAAAAGGGAAATACGAGCTTTTTCAAAAAGATGTAATAGAGGTTAAAAAGGACTACTATTTACTCTTGAACAAGGAAGAAGAAGAGAAGCTAAATAATGTACTCATTATCCCGAGGAACAACAAGGAAAAGAAGCCATTTCTCTGGAAGGTAATGATTGATAAAGATGTTGCACTAGAATTTAACGTCAAGAAAGTCAAATAATTTGGAGAAGACAGTTTTTCTAAAAGACTGTCTTCTTTTATTTTCTGCAAAAGTGTGACATAATTCACTCATGTATGAAGAATGGACGAGGTGGATTACTTGGAAAGATTACAAAAAGTTTTAGCACACGCAGGTGTTGCTTCACGTAGAAAAGCAGAAGAGTTAATTTTAGAAGGAAAAGTAAAGGTCAATGGGAAAGTAATTAAGGAATTAGGTACTAAGGTCTCTGATTCAGATACAGTTGAAGTAGAAGGTGTCAAATTAGAGAAAGAACAAAAAAAATATTTCTTACTTTACAAGCCAAGAGGTGTTATCTCAGCTGTTAGCGATGACAAAGGTAGAAAGACTGTTACCGATTTACTTCCTCATGTAACTGAAAGATTATACCCAGTAGGTAGATTAGATTATGAAACTTCAGGCTTGTTGCTTTTAACAAATGACGGAGATTTTTCTTATGCACTTACACATCCAAAGTTCAAGGTGGACAAAACTTATGTCGCGCGACTTAAAGGAATACCTTTACGCGAGCAACTAAGACCGCTTGAGAGAGGTGTCGTTTTAGAGGACGGTAAGACAGCTCCTGCAAAAGTTAAGCTGCTTTCTTCTGAAAAGAAAGCAAATAAATCAATTGTTGAAATTACGATCCATGAGGGCAAAAACCGTCAAGTACGTCGTATGTTTGATGCAATTGGTTTCCCTGTGCAAAAATTAAAAAGAGAACGATTTGGTTTCTTAACTCTACACGGTTTGAACGCAGGAGAGTGGAGAGAATTAAC